>JACQEC010000035.1 GCA_016200765.1 Chloroflexota bacterium
CTGCTCGCGCTCAAAGAGGCGCACGCGCTGGCGCACACGCTGGACGAGCCGGCGCAGGTCTGTCAAGAAGCCCAGCGCAAGTTTCTGCGCGACCATCTCGCGCGCTGGATCGGGTTGTTCGCCGAGCGTGTCTCGCAGATTTCAGATAACGGCGCGTATCTCGCGCTCGCGCGTTTCGCCGCCGAGTTCGTGGCGAGCGACGCGCGGCGGCTTGGCGTGCGCGTCGAACAGCGGCAACTGCTCGAAGTCTTGCCGACGCCCTTCGACCCTGACTTCTCCTGCGCGGCCTGTCCGGTCGCGGAGGAAATCAGTGGCGAATGGGAAAGGCGATGCGGTGCATCTCCACATTGAAGGACATTCATCCACCTATCTGCTGACCGGTAACCACCATGCCCTCGCTGCGCTTTGACCCCTCGCTGATTGAGTCCGTCGTGACCGCCGCAGCCGCGCTCGACGCAGAATTGGCGCGCGCCTATCACCGCCGCGCCAACCCGCTCTACGAAACCCTGTTGCTCGACGAGCGCGAGACGGCGTTCGATCAACTGCACGCGCAGTTGTTTGTCGCTCGCGGCTACAGCGAATGGTTCGCGGCGCTCTTCGCCGAGTTACCGGCCCTGCAACAACGCGCGCCATCACTGCTCGTGCTGGCCGCGCGACTTGCGCCTGAAGAAGGCGCGGTCGTCGGGCGCGATGGGCAGAGCGTCTGCCTGCGGATCACGCCGGAGCGCTTCGCGAAACGCGAGCCGTTGAGCGCGTTCGTGCGCCACGAGTTACGCTGACGACGGTTGAATCGCACCGGCGCGCGTTTGAGCAGGGCTTGGGCGCGCCCGCCGCCGCGTTCGAGCGCATCTGGAACGCGCAGGCGCTAAGCCACGCCGATCTGATGGCGCTGGCGCGGGCGCAGGCCGAGCGCCGGATAGGGCCGAAGCCGGGCGCGCGTTGCCCGCTCTGCAATTTTCCGACGCATCAGTGGGCGCGCGAGATTGCCGAACCGGTTGCCGCGCTGATTCGCGCCGACTTTGCCGCGTGGCAGGCAGACGACGGCGCGTGCGAGCGATGCGCGGAACGCTACGCATTCCTCGCGCAGGCCCCCGATCTAGTCGGGGGCAGGCCGCACAGCCTGCGTGAAGGCAGGAGGAGCATATGCACAGACGAAAAGTGAGCCTGTCGAACTGGAAAGTGAGCCTGTCGAACTTCGCTTTAATCGCGCTGACGTTGGCGCTGGCCGTTGCGCTCACGTTTTTCAGAATTCCCGTCGCGAGCTCGCAGGGATTGACCGTGGTGGCCGCCAACGTGAGGGGCGAATTGCCTGTGAAGGACTTCGATTCGTCCCTGTGGAAAAAGTCAACGGCGGTCGAGGTGCCGCTTAGCGCACAGGCCATCACCGCGCCGAGCCTGACGCAGACGAAGGTCAAGTCGGTCACGGCGCGCGCCTTGCACAACGGCGCGCAACTCGCCGTGTTGGTCGCGTGGGCGGACGACACGAAGAACGAGCAGATGGTCCGCATTCAAGATTTCCGCGACGCGGTCGCCCTGCAATTCCCGCTGGTCGAGGGACTGCCCTTCATCTGCATGGGACAGCCGGGGACGACCGTGAACATCTGGCACTGGAAGGCCGACTGGCAGGCTGACCTCACGGCGCGGCAAGACATGGAGACGCTCTACCCGAATATGAACGTAGACCAGTACCCGTTCGCCGACGGCGCGCGCCCCGCGCCGAGAGACTACAAAGACGCGAACTATGTGCCTGCCTTCGCCGCGAACAACCTGTTCGCCGCCACACATACCACGCCCGTGGAAGACCTCGTCGCAGGCGGCTTTGGCACGCTGACGGCAAAACCCGCCGACCATCAGCGCGTGCAGGGATACGGCGCGTGGGCGAACGGCCAGTGGCGCGTCATCCTCAGCCGCGCGCTGGATGCAACCGCGGCAGACGACGCGAAGTTCGCCGCCGGAAAAATCTATCCCATCGCTTTCGCGGCGTGGGACGGGGCGAACGGTGAGCGCGACGGGCAGAAGTCCACCTCGCAGTGGGTGTCGCTCCAGTTGGAAGCGCCTCCCGAAATCGCCGCCGCACAGCCCAGCCTGATGAACTTGTTGCTGATCGGGCTGGCGCTGATATTTGCGCGCGTGATGTTCGCCTGGCTTGGGCGCGGGGAGAAGGCGGCGAACGGCTAGCGATGAACCAGCAGACCCACCTCATGCGCTGGCTGACCATCGCGGCGCTGGCCGATTGGTTGATCGCCCGCACCGTCACGCGCTCGGCCATCTTCATGCCCAAGTCGCCGCCCGTGCTCGCGGCCTTTGAGATATTGTCACTCGCCGCGCCGGTGGCCGTGACACTCGCCGGTTTGTTGGCATTGGCCGGCATCATCTGGCTCGCGCGGCGCTTGCGGCGCGCGAGCAGGGGATGGCTGTCTTACGGCTTGAGCGTGTTAGCCGGGCTAAGCCTGCTGTTCATCGTGGTGCCGTCGGCAGGGTGGCTTGCGGTTGTGTATCATCTGCTCGTGCTGGCGGTTGTCGCGCTGATCAGTGTCGAGCGGCGACGCGGCAACGTCTCGACGAGGGTTGCGGGGCTGTCGGTCGCCGCGGCGCTGGTCGCGGGCGAACTCTACCAGTTGAATAGCGCGTTGAGTGTGGCTCTGCGCCTGCCGGAGGCATTGCCCATCGGCGGGTTGCTGTTCAATCTCGGTGAGGCGTGCGTGGTCGCAAGCACGATCGCGTTGTGGCGGGCTTACGGGCGCGGCGCGGGGTGGCGCGTGTGGCTGGGCGCGGCGCTCCTGGCGCTGGCCTTCAGCGCGGGCTACTTGCGCAATCCCGAAATGACGGGCGTGCTGGCGATTTGGTCTATCGGGCTGACGCTCTATCTGCCGTGGCCGCTATACGCCATCGCCATCGCGCTGTCCACCGCAACGATCATCCAGTCCCTCCGTCGAGGCAGTGGCGCAGGCTGGGCCATTTTGCTGTTCGCGGCGGGCGGCTATGCGCCGCAATTCAGTTCGCAAGTCTTTCTGGGATTGATAGGGCTATGGCTCCTGAACGCCAGTTCCTCGTTGAGCGCACAGCCACAACCATCACCTGATCAGCCTGAACACGCCACTGTAGCGCCATTGAGCGGCCGTCAGACGGGTCAGGCCGCTTTCCCCGCAGGGTCGTAGCCGTCAGGATCGTCGTCAATAACGCTGATACCGCGCCGGCCGCCAACGGACTTGCGCCCGCGGTAGCTCGGACTGTGCTATATATTGTTGGCTGTTCGAGGGCCACTGCCATTCACGCTTGGCTTGACGACTGTCCAGCTAAAGCCTACACTTGCGCGTATCAGAATCGAGGATACAATCTCCCCAAAGATAGGCAAGATAACCTACAAAGCAAAAGGGATCAAAACCTATGGCAGTTCTCGCATCCTCAATGCTACCTCTCGCAATCCGCCAGGAAGAACTTGCTCGATGGGGACAACTCTGGCTCTCAGATCTCAATTCTGAAACGAAGAAGAAAAAACATATCAACGCATTCGACCGCCAGCAATCGATAAACTTTGCTTCGTTCATCGACAGGAGCTTCGCCGATTCCTTGGCGACAATGCTCGGTGGAATCCCTGTCAGAACTCCGAGCAGCCGGGCCTTGATACCACCAGAACCCGATTGTGTTGAGCTCGGCGCTGTCCGTATCATTGGCGGCGTCAGACCCCAGAACTTCGATGTCGTCTACCGTCCCGATGGACCAAGGATTGCTTATGACAGTAAGACTCTCAATGACGCAAAAAGCATCCGCAAGAACTGGCAGAAGGGGCTGCCGCCTCATAATGTTGCTGAGGTTGAAAACAACAACGAGGCGGGTAATGTTGAAGAGTAAGGAAGTGCTCATTGTTTGACACAAACAAGAAGCCTGCCGGAGATCAGAAGCGTCGGGGTGGCTATTATACACCTTTGAAGCTGGCCAGCTTCCTAGCCAAATGGGCAGTCAGGGGTGGGAAGCAAAGAATACTTGAGCCTAGTTCTGGAGACGGCAATTTTGTTGTCGCGTGCCTTGAGCAAAGTCAAAACAGCCACAAGAATCTCCTTGAACCCAAAATCGAGATTGTAGCTGTTGAAATTGAAAAAGAGGAAATCCAGAAAGGCAAAGCAAGAGTTCAAGCGCTTGTTAACGGCCATTTTCGTGTCGAATGGCTAGCCGGCGACTTCCTCTCCCTTTTCGAGGCTCTTAAGAAAGCCGGTCTGTTTGACGCTGTTCTAGGCAATCCTCCGTTTATCCGCTTTCAGTATTTCGACGACAAAAGCCGGGAAGTTGCTTTTACACACTTACGTAGTGCCGACTACCATCCAACTAAGCTCGCTAATGCTTGGGCTGCTTTTGTAGAGCTTAGTATTGAGCTTCTTGCAGATGGCGGACGCTTAGCAATGGTCGTTCCTGCAGAGCTACTACAGGTCAAATATGCGGCCGAACTACGGTCGCGTCTAAGCAAGCACTTCGAGCATATAGTTCTAATTGGTTTCAGACCTAAATTTCGCGCGAAATTTGCGGTATCGACTGTCGAAAAATCAGGAGTGCATCGGCCGAATTTCGCGCGAAGAATTGGGCATGCACACCTGCGCTTTTGAAGCCTCCGGTACGATTGTGTTGTATCATTCGCACA
>JACQEC010000277.1 GCA_016200765.1 Chloroflexota bacterium
TAAAGTATCGTGTGGGAGCGCAGAGGTTGCCCCAACATCGCAAAAATATCGGCGTCGCTCCGCCGCCGCAAGGCCTGCGCTTTGGCGCGCTTCTCGTAGACCTTTGACAGGTTGTCCACGACTTCTTCGGCGGCAACGATGACAGCCAACCCCGATCGGTTCACACTGTCTGTGTACGTGGTCGCCCTGCGGTCGCGAATATAATACGACTGCGGGTTCCAGCCGCCGGCGCGCATGAACCGGGCCGCGCGCTTGAACATCAGCAGCAAGGCAGTCGGCAGTGTTTTGTCGAGGCTTTCCTCGCCATAATTCTTCAGCAGGGTAATCAGCGCGTTGCGTTCAAATAGCACCCACTTGCGAAAATCGCTAAAGGCATTCATCGTCGCGTGCAGGCGGTGATATACCATTGCCGTCGGCACAAACATGACGCGAAAACCCATCAGCCACAAACGCCAGCCCAGGTCTAGGTCCTCAAAGTAAATGAAATAATCCTCGTCGAACCCGCCGCTGTCCAGAAATATGTCGCGCTGGATCAGCATCGCGCCACCACACGCGAACAGCAAGGGCCGCTGCTCATGGTAGGTGTCTTGATCGCCAATATTTCGCTGAAAGGCGAAGGCGTGGAAGTTCATTGCCGACGAAACGAAGTCTACGCGCTGGCCGTCCCAATCGAGGATTTTGGCCGCCGTGCACACCACGTCGGGCTGCGCAAGGCACGGCTTCACGAGTTCCCGCAGGAATTGGCTGTCCACCCGCGTGTCATTGTTCAAGAAGACAACGTATCGCCCCCGCGCTTCCTGGGCGCCGCGGTTGTTGCCGGCCGCGAAGCCGATATTCTCTTGGTTTTGGATCAACCGCACGGTGGGGAACTGTTCGCGCACAAAATCCGCGGAGCCATCGGCGGAGGCGTTATCTACGACCAGTATTTCGTGCTGTTCGGCGGGATAATCCAGCGCCAACAGCGACGTGAGGCACGCTTGCAGGTGATGTTTGCCATTGTAATTCAATACAACAACGCTGATCGTGGGCCAGTCCATTTAGTCCTATTCAATGTCCTCTGATGGCTTATAGCCCAGCGCGTAGCACTCAAACGCGCCATTAAGCGACTGTAGTGAGCCCGCCAGCGAGCGCACGTCGCCGCGCAACAACTGGGACTCGCGTTCCAGCGCCGCCGCCTGCGCTCGCCGCCGCTCCGCCTCGCGCTGAAGCGCGTCGCGGAGTATCACCAACGAATTGAACAAAGACGTGCCGGTCGCCACGATGGAGTCTGCCAGTTGCTGATCACCCCGCATCATGGTCGCAGCCCACTGCTGATGCTCTTGCACCAGAGCCGCCGCTAACTGGTCGTCGCCGCTGGTCACCATCTCCGCAAGCTGCGAGTCTGCCTGCCTCACGAGTTCCGTTAGCCGCCCAAACAACTCATCCTCCTGTTGATCGCGTGTTGACAGCGCGCTGTTCAATTGTTCGACCGTATCTCACGGCGATAGGCCACCTGACCACGAGGCGGCGCACCGATTGCCGACAGGTGCGCGACTTGCGCGACGCGCCCACTCCTCAGCGCCGTCAGCCAGCGTCCCATATCCGCCGAGTTATCAACGGGAGCCGCGGCGGGCGGCGGCAAGAATCCCGTCGGACTCTCCTGCGCGTCCAGTCCGAGATTGACATCCGCGAGATTGTCGCGAATCTGCCGGGCTTCCGCCAACAGCGGCGAGGCCGTTTCAGGGTTTTCACCATGACTGACGCGGGTAAATCCTTCATGCTCCAAAAAGAAGCATAATAGCCTCGGATGATAAAAACTGACATGCCCGAAGTGCAAATAGAACATCTCCAGATGCGAAAACAGCGAGCGAGCGTTCGGCGTGGCCAGCACAATCACGCCGCCCGGCTTCAAGACACGCCATGATTGCCGCACAAGCTCCAGCGCATTGGGAAACGGCAGGTGTTCGACCAGATGCGCGCTGAAGATGCCATCCACGCTGTTGGCGCGCAGGTCGCGCAGGTAATCGAACAGGTCGCGCTTGACCACTGGAAGCCCGCGCGACCATGCGGCCTCGCACGCCTTGTCGTCGGAGTCCACGCCCACCACATCCACGCCGCGCTCGGCCAATAAAGCCACAAAGTCGGCATCGCCACAGCCGAGGTCTATGACCTTCCGGCGCGTCTCGAAATAGGGTAGATAGTATCCCTGTATCCGTCGCTGGTTCTCGGGCAGCACGCCGATATAGCGCAGAAAGTCAAAGTCAAGGCCCGGCTGTGCATCAACGCCCATGATGAGTTTCCCATCGCGACGGCATGTACAGCAGGCCGTAGCGCTCTTTTACGCCGCCGGGCACGACGGCGAACTGGTAGCGCATGTGCTGGTGATCGTAAGCGTGAATATGCAGGCTATCGTAGGCGACAGCCGAAAAAAAGTAGTTGCCGCCGAGCAGGGGCAGTGCTGGAACGATGTAGTCTAAACAGCCTTCGCCGGCCTCGACGGCCTCGACATGCTGGTCCGAGAAATCGGTGTTGGGGCCGTTGATATGCACGCCATCCGAACGGTGGATCGCGCAGCCAAAGGCCGGTCCCTCAACGCGCTGCGATGCCCGATAAAACATCCGGGCCACGAACGGCTGGCCGGTGGCAAACTCGTTGGTTTCCCGCCCCTTGCCGTTCAGGAATTTTACGCCGGTGATCTCGATCTCTCCCGACCCCCACCGGTCCGCCGCGCCTACCCCCTCATGGCCGCTGGTCTCCCGTTCTTTGCGCAGCACCTCTCGCAGGTACTGTTCGATGACGAGGTTGACAGTCCCATCCGCCCGCACACGTCCGCCCATCATCCAGATAGCCCGCTTGCATAGGTCTTGTACGAGGTCAAGGTTATGTGAGATGAGCACGATGGTCGCGCCTGATTTCGCAACCTCGTGAATGCGCATCAGACACTTAGCCTGAAACGCCTGATCGCCTACCGCTAGAGATTCATCAATCAACAGGATATCCGGGCGCACGTGCACGCCGACGGAAAAGCCGAGCCTCATGAACATGCCCGACGAGTAATATTTCACCGGCGCGTCAATGAAACGCTCTAGCTCCGCGAAGGCTACTATCTCATCAAAGACGACGTCCATCTCGTGACGGCTCATACCATGCAGGGAGCCGTTCAAATAGACGTTGTCACGCCCCGACAAATCCGGGTGGAAGCCCGCGCCGAGCTCAAGCAGCGCCGCCACGCGCCCATGCGCGCTGACACGCCCTCGTGTCGGTTCTAGGATTCGGACGATCAATTTGAGAATCGTGCTTTTGCCGCTGCCATTAGGCCCGATGATGCCAACAACCTCGCCCGGTGCAATGGTAAACGAGACATCCTCCAGTCCCCAGAACGCCTCCTTCCATTCCCCACGGGGGCGTAAAAGGTTCATCCACAAACGGCTGCGCGGCGGCTTCAATTCGTGGGGTAAGACGTAGCGCTTCGACACTTGCTCAAACTGAATAGCGAAAGGGGTTTGGCAGTTCTGTTTCAAAGGTCTCTGCATCCAGGTGATTGGGTCAGGCTGTCCCGCCATGCTATAATAGCCCGAGTTGAGATTCCGATCTTCGGTAACCACTATATTACACGCTGCTCCACCCATAACGGTTGCATGACAGTCCGCCGCGCACTATCGCTCATTCTGGCATCCTATATTGCGCTTAACCTCTCTTATGGCCTAGCCACGCCGTTGTGGGAAGCCCCCGACGAACCATCGCACTATCTTTACGCCGAGTATTTGGCGTCCCACGCCTCACTGCCTACTCCTCAACCTCCACTCCAAGGGCACTTCTATCAGTCCGGCTATGCCACGTCGCTCTACGAATGGTATCAGCCGCCGCTCTACTACACGTTGGTCGCCGCGCCTCTTGCGCTTTTCAACGCCCTTTATCAGCGCTTGATGCCGGTGGTCTTTCCCTCGGTCAACCCGCGTTTCCCGCACGAGAGCATTGCATTGTTCGTTCACGAGCCACAAGGCTTGGTGGAAAGGCTTCTTATGCCGCCGGGGCCTCGGCTGGCGCGCCTTCTCTCAACTGCGCTGGGCATCCTGACCCTACTGGTCACATTCAAGCTAGCAGCCACAATCAGCGCAGGCGACAACCTTGTGGCACTGGCCGCGACAGGCTTCGTGGCCTTTATCCCACAGTTTACGGCCATCACCGCTTACATCACCAGCGATAACCTCGCCGACTTGATCGCCGGCCTGTGCCTGCTCGTGTTATTCTCAGTGGTCACCCGGCCGGCGTCACGAGATAATCGGCTTGTCACCGCCGCAGGTTTACTGGTCTTCCTTGGGTTCCTGACCAAGCTAACCCTGCTATTCCTCTTCCCTTTTGGCTGTTTGTGCTTCATTGTCCGCGCCGCAAGTCATCGGTCCGCTCAACAGCTCTTTGGCGACTTAGCCCGTTTCTCGATCACAGCCATCGGGCCATCGCTGCTGTGGCTCGCCTGGACTCCTACAGCACAAACCCAGTTGACATACGCGATAGCCTCACTCACGCCGCGGCCAGAGTACGTCTCCCTGCAATACGTGCTCAACCTTTGGCCTCTGTCACACGCCTCATTTTGGGGACGCTTCGGCTGGATGAATGTAGCCACGCCCGACTGGGTGTCGTACCTACTGGATATCATGGCGCTGGCCGGTGTGTTGGGTGTGGTACGCCTATGGTATCGCTGTCCAAGAGCCTCTGTGCACTTGCGCGCTCAGATTCCACTGCTCGGCGTTGTCTGCCTGCTCGTCCTGGCGGGCTTCATCCGTTTCAATCTGGCCGCCTATCAACCCCAAGGCAGACTTCTCTATGCGGCCCTTCCCGCCTTCGCCATTTTAATTTCACTAGGGCTGCTCCATCTGTCAGACCGGCGCCGCGTTCTAGCCGCCATCGCCATGATCGCCTTGCCCCTGATTCTTAACATCGTAAGCCTTGTTGGGTCGTTAATGCCTGCCTATAGTTCGGGCTGATGACTATGCCTTAGCGGCTGACGGCTGGCAAGTACGTCGCGTAAGGCGTAATCAGCGCGAAATCCGCGCTATTGTCACTGCGATTTTCATCCGGCGTTTGTTGGTCAGGGTCAATCTCCGCCCGGAAGTGATGCATTCCCGCTGGCAAGTTTGCGACCTGAAAGTTGGCCGTCGCTATCTCGCCACAACCCGGCACGCCGCTTACGGTCGTTTGCCCCACAATCGCATTGGTGTCGGTCAGGCTCAGGCGCACATTGATCGTACCCGTGTAATTCCAGTACCCACTGTTGCTCATCGTCAGCCAGACCGTGCCCGTCACCGCGCCGGATGGGTCCGGCGCGCCAAAGGCGTAGCGCGGTGTCAGCATTTTGAGGTTCAGCGCCGGGCTAAACGGCTTTGAGGTGTCGGTCACGTACGCCGCCCAGTCCAACCCTAACTGCTCAATCGTTTTGACGGTATAACTAAATAGATTGCCATTAACGTAATCCGGAGGACTGTCCACACTAAACCAATTCCAGCGCTGGACCAACCGGTAATCATCTGCCGGATAGCCAAGCGTCGTGGAAATAGCGGTCAGCAGATAGTCAAACGTGCCGGTCAAATACGCGCCGACGCGTGACTCCGGGAAGCGGTTGCCGTTTTCATCCGGATACCACGTCGGGAAGTTAATCCCATACTCGCTAATCAGGAGCGGCTTGTTCTGCTCGCCGATGCCCGCCATCCACTGCCGGAACGCTAGAATCTGACTTTCAAAATCCGGCAGGCTGTCATTTTCTGAGTCCTGGTACAAAACCCCGACTGTTTCGGTGAGACCAGCCGGAATATCGGCGCCGTAATCGCCTAACCGCTCTTGCAACATGTAGGTATGAACGTTCCAGATGTCTACCGGCATACGTTCGCTATATATTGCCGTGTAGCCGTTCCAGACACGGTTGAGATATTCGAGTCGCAACGGAGTCGCCTGAATCACCCCTCCAATGGCGACGCGTGCGGAAGAATCTACAGCTTTGATCGCCTGATAGACTTGATGATAGGCTTGCGCATAGACCTCGGGCAAGATTTCATCCTGATACCCGGTGCTTCCATCGCTGTTACTCCAATCTTTTCGTTCAATCTCATTGCCGATCATCCAGATCGAGCCCGGATTCGCCATGGCCAGTGCCTGTATTGTCGCCATGTCAGGTGAAACCGTGTACGTGTAGGGAATAGCATAGGTCGCTGTGTAGGAGGCATAGACGTTTTGATTGCCAATCGTCTTCCACTGTTTTACACGTACCGTTTGCGCGTACTCAATCCCATACGGACCGTATCGAGGGTAGGCCGAGTTGAAACTCTGGTACCACCCTAGCCGCAAGTTGTCTATCTGCGCCTGATCATAGGCAGTAATTGGGTTTTTGATTACCGATGCGCCCAACCGGCACGTCGGCAGGGTGTTGAGGGGCGGGACTACGGGTGTGAACAAAGCGAAGTCTGCCGTATTGTCAGCGACGTTCTCATCCGGAGTCAGATGATCAGGATCAACTTGGGCGCGGAAATGATGCAGTCCGGCTGGCAGGTTGGATACCTGCATCGCAACCATTGCAGTCTCGCCGCAACCGGGGAAGCTAATTAACGTCGTTTGCCCCACAGTCGCATTGGTGTCAGTCAAGCTGAGGCGCACATTGATCGTACCCGTGTAATTCCAGTACCCGCTGTTGCTCATCGTCAGCCAGACCGTGCCCGTCACCGCGCCGGATGGGTCCGGCGCGTCAAATGTGTAGCGCGGCGTCAGCAACTTGAGGTTCAGCGCCGGGCTAAACGGCTTTGAGGTATCCGTCACATACGCCGCCCAGTCCAATCCTAGTTGGTCAATCGTTCCAAGGGTATAGCTGAAGAGGTTACCCCCAACGTACTGCGGCAGATAGTCCACGCTAAACCAGTTCCAGCGCTGGACCAACCGGTAGTCGTCGGCTGGATAACCGAGCGTGGTCGAAACAGCGGTCAGCAGATAGTCAAACGTGCTGGTCATATACGCGGCGACGCGCGGTATTGTAAAATAGTTGCCATTCTCGTCGAAATACGATGTCGGGAAGTTAATGCCATACTCGCTAAGCATAAGCGGCTTGTTTTGCTCACCAATACCCGCCATCCACTGCCGAAAGGTCACCACTTGACTTTCAAACGCAGCCAGATCATCGTTCTGCGCCTTGGAATATAACACGCCAACCGTTGCCGTCAGGCCGGCCGGGATGTCCGCCCCCCAATTGTCCGCCCCCGGACTCGAGTCATACTGTTTTTCCTGAAGCATGTAAGTGTGGACGTTCCAGATGTCCACTGGCATTCGCTCGCTGTAAATAGCTGTATAACCGTTCCAAACGCGGGATAGATACTCAAGGCGCAGCGGCGACACGAGAATCACCCCGCCAATCGCCACGCGCGCGGTTGGGTCAACCGATTTGATCGCCAGGTAAACCTCGTGATACGCCTGCGCGTAGACTTCCGGCAGTATTTCGTCCTGATGCGCAACAGTGCCATCGCTGTAGCTCCAGTCTCTCCGCTCAATCTCGCTTCCGATCATCCAGATCGAACCGGGGTTCGCCAGCGCCAACGCCTTCATCGTCCCGATATCCGGCGAGAGCGTGTACGAGTACGGAATAGCGTACGTTGCGGTATAGGAAGCATACACGAGTTGATTGCTAATCGTCTTCCACTGTTTCACGCGCACCGTCTGTGCGTATTCGATCCCATACAGACCGTATCGAGGGAAGGCAGAGCCGAAACTCTGATACCACCCAAGACGCAGGCTGTCTATCTGCGCCTGATCATAGGCCGTGATTGGGTTTACTAACACGGATGCGCCGAAACGGCACATCGGCAACGTGTTGCTGGGGGACACCGGCTGGCTGGGGGCTATGCTGTTGGCGCTTGAACCCGGCAACAGGGCGACCCTGGTGAGCGAATTCTCCGACTGTGCCGAGACCGTGCCATACTGTGCGGCAGCAAATACGGCGGCCATGAACACTGCAAGCCCCAACAGTGTGGTCCCCAGCGTCGCGACCACTCGTCGTATTCGATATGTAGGACGTTTGTGCATCAGATATAGATGGCCTCCATTACGGTGGGCTTAGATGTTACCATAGCTCTTCGGTCACCCCAAAACACTTATCTATTTCCTCTGACTTCTCAACCACAAAAACACTCCAGCGCCGATGAGCGCCAGGCCTGTCAATGCCCCCCCCACAACGACCAGCGTACCTAACACGATCAGCGCCGTGTCTGCTCTTGGCACCGCGGACACAGTCGTCGGCGTCGCGCGCGCTGTCGGACTTAGCGACGGCGCCGCTTCCGTGCTCGTCGCGGTGCGCTCAACCGTTGCCGTGGCCGGCACGGTGGACGCAGGCACCGCGCCGGTTGCAGTTGCGACCGCGGTGGGGCTGGCCAGTATCGTTTGGCTGGCGCGTGGGCTAGGAGATGGCGTGTTTGTCGAGGGCAGTCTTGTTGGCGTGGACGACGCCCGGGTCGTCGCTGTTCCGGTCGGCGCGAGAGGCGTCGGAGTAGGCGACGGTGTGCTCGTAACCGTCACACTGGCCGGGGTGTCCGTCGCCGTAGCAGTGCTTGTCGTCGTTGGCACCGAGGCCGTCGCTGTGGCCGTGCCCGTCACCGTTGGTGGCACAGCCGTATCCGTCGGCGACGCCAGCGGGGTCGGTGTGCGTGTATTGGGCACTGTCTGCCGGTCAGGGCTCTGCGAACTGCCCGCCCAGACTTGATCGGCCGGCGGCAGCACCCATACCAGCCATGCCCCGATAACCGCCAAACCCACCAGCAAAATAGCCTGAAATTGACTGCGGTCCTTCCCGTGCATAGCGTCGCCTACTCCCCTACAGAAATCTGTCGGTGGCTTCGCCGTCAGTTGCGGCGGAAGATAATCTCAATAACCGTATCGGCGGCCAAAGCAAACTCAATCGCCACCTCATCGCGGCCCTCGACGGTGCGCCGGCTGACGTTTGCCCCGCTCATCGCCGTTACAGTCATGCTTTCGACCTTCGCGCCGGGCGGCAGCGTCAACCTCACCTGTGCTGGCGGCGCTAAGGTGCCGGGCTGCTTCTGCCAGTAGAGGCGATAGACCCAGCGCGCGTTCCCCAATGGCTTCAACACGCTCGCGGGTAGCGCATAATCAAGACTCATGTTCCGCTCGCGGCCTGGCTCGACGGCAAAAAACGTCGCGAATACGCCCTTGCCCTGCTCTATAGGCAATACTTCCGGGTCGCCACTCGACGCTCGTCCACTAAGTAGCTGCAACCCCGCAACCGGATAACGAGATGCTTGGCGCAGTGTACTGCCTTGAGGAACGTACAGGCGCTGGTAGTCCCACAAGCAATCGTCCACCAGCGATTCATAAGTCACATTCGGCCCGTAATCAGGAACCTTCTGCCGGCATGGCTCGCTTTTTGCATTGCCCTGATGGCGATAGGCCGCCTCCAGCGATGCCGTGATAGACAGATCAGCCGCCACCGCCACCTGGTACTTGAACGCCTGATGGATAGCCGCGTTAGCCTTCGTGAACCCAACATTCGCATCAACGACCATCAGATAATCCCCGTCCGCGTGCGATAGCGCGCCATCCCAGCCCAGCTCCGCAATGGTCTTCTTCAGCCTTGGGCCGGCGACAAAGATAAGCAGATGTCGCTCCCGGAGCGCGCTATAGACCGCGCGCCCCAAGCTAGCCCAGTTGACCTTTCCACCGGACATCACTTTGGACTGCATGGCCTTTGTCAGCTTGCCGATAAAGTCTTTGCGCGCCGGAAACCACACGGCCGTAGACTCGCCCTGCGACGGTCCCCACGCCGCGCGCATGAAGCTGAGCAGGTTATCACCGGTCACGACCGCGTCGCTTCCATCTATGTCGAGGGGACTGAGTGCCCGTACCAAAAGGCTGACCATTTCCTGATCGAGCGCGATGACTCCATCTACGCGCTGCCCTCGCCCATAGGTATAAAAATACGCGAGTTGTTGTGCCGAGGTCGGGAAATCCGGCGACCAGTTAGCATCGCGGAACAGCCAGACCCCGCTCAACATGTAGGTCTTCAATGGCAAGGGCGGTTCGGGATACTCTTTGCTCAGGTCGTCAACCTGATACGAGTCCTGAAACTCCAACTCCATCAGTTTTCCATGATCCACGGTCAGCCGTCCGGCCGCGCTGATGAAGCCACCGGTAGGCCGCAGTTCATCCTCATTCTGAGCCACCACAAGGTACGATCGGGCGCCGTTTGCCCCTAACAGGTCAGGCAAGACCAGTCCGCCGTCAATCGCCAGCCGCATCAATGGCAGCAGCTTATCCACCCGGGTGATCAGCGCAGTCAACCGTTCGGAAAGGTTTGCGGTGTCAATGGATGACCGCATTTCTGCCGCTGCGTCAAGCCGGCTCTCCGCTTGCTCAAACAGACTTCGATTGGCGTCCAACGGCCCGATAATGCGCTCGGTAAGCGACCCGGTCGAGCCTTCGAGCGTCTCTCCGTTCAACGCGCCGGTGACCGGCGAAAGCCCTTCAAAGGTCAGGCTGGCCGCAGCAATCACCGACTCGGCTACATCAAATAGCGCCGGCACTGCGGCCAGATCGTGGCCGAAGCGCGGCATCCACGACAATCGGCCCGCCACCGGCAGCAACCAACCGATTTCCAACCGCAGCTCGGCGATGTCTCTCTGCGCGCCAGTCAACTCCACGCCGATCTGCTTCAGGTCCAGACGGCCATCGTCCTTGGCGATTGTCTCGACGGACGACACACGCTGCTGTAAGTCCACAATCCGGCTGTAGACCCTCACGGCGCCGACGCCGAGGCTGATTGTGGCGACCATCAGCCCTAACGCGATCAGGGCGCGCGGTCGCCTCGCGAGCCGGCTAGTTCGCACTCGAAGTCTCACTGCTTAATCGGACCACCGCTCCATCGGCTGACAAGGAGAAAATTGGAGCCTGCGCGCGATTGGCGGCGATCAGCGAATCCGCCTGCCCATCAGGAGGCACCGACAGTCCGTGCCAGCGTATGGTCAAATGCTGACGGTAAGGCGCATAGCCCAGCAAATCCCGATCCACGACGACGACGTCACGGCGCACACCGCGCACTTCAGTGTAATACCACAGGGCAAATGTTTGGCGATCCGTGCCCGATAACAACAGCGCACCCGTCGGAAGGCTGTCTAAGATAGGGACCATCAGGCGTTCTGCTTCTCGGTTCGTGCTGAGATCCATCGCTGGATACCGGGCCCACACGGTGGCCTCCGGCCAAATGAGAACCAGCAAGACCGCGGCCATAGCCGCTCCCTCGCGCATCCTGAACCTGTCGAAGGTCCGCCGCGCGCGCACGAGGGCGTCGAGCGCGGCGCGCAGCCCAACCGCAAGGAAGCATGCCAGGCTGAACCACAACGGCATCAGATACCGGTACGAATCCGTGGTATTGTAGCTAACGGCGAAACCTCCAGCCCCCATTCCCAACAACAGCATTGACAGCGACCAACGTGTATGCCGGCGCAGGCTTTGTACAAGGCCGGCGATGATCGCCGCGGCTCCCCAAGGCTGGAACTCGGCCAGCGCCATCAGCGGGAGCGCAAACAACCGCTTGAGCAGATCATCCAGCGGCACACTGAACAAATATCCATGATATAGTTCGGCGCTGACCTGAGTCACCAATGCGGTCGGCGTATCCAGCGGGCCCCAGTGTGATGCCGCTCCAAACCGCGCGGCAAGTGGCAGGTACCCATACACGGACAGGCCCAACATACAACCCAGTACGATAATGGCGACTCTGACCAAGCTCAGTCCGCCACCTCGCCAATGCAGTGAAGGCTGGCCGGTGCCGTCCCATAAGCCCAACACGAGGCTAGGCACAATCAGCCCGAAGGTCAGGTGGTTGCCTAGCCCGATGCCCAGCAGGGCGCCGACCAGAAGCAGGTTGCGCGAGCGCGGGCTGCATCGCCCGCTGACCCGGCCAATCCAATCGGCACGTCCGGCGTCGCCGGTGACGATCATATAATAGAATAGTCCGGTCGCCGCGCTGGCAAAAACGGCAGACATGGCGTTCAGCCGATAAGCCTCGTCGCCAACCGGTAAGGCTAGAAACAGCCGGGCGAGCAATATGTAGCTCGGATAGCCCGGCGGGTGCGGGACGCCGAGGCTAGCGGCCGCCGACACCAGATCACCGCCGTCGGCGCCGCCATGCTCCCAAGTCAGAGAGGGCGCTAATGTGCGAGCATAGACGAGCAGGGTGCCGCCAAACAGGCACAAGGCAACAACAGCATCTGACGCGCGGCTTGCCTCTAGCTTGGCCGCTCCTCGTCGAGCATAATCTTGCAAAACGTTCACGGATTGTGTGGTCAGGTCAGAGAACTGAATCCGCATGTCGCGGTCATCCGCCCGGATCACGGCAGGCGCGCGCGGTTGGCCCACAGCGCAGACCAATGCCCCACTCGCCCAGCAAGAAAGCCGGCGCCGAGGCCGCCGGCCAACAGCGGCAAGGTTGACAGCAAGAAAACAAACCCACTGCCCAGCGCCAGCAGGCCAAAAGCCGGGTACGCGACGCTGAGCAGCGCGCTCAGCCCGCAGAGTCCCACGGCAGGCAGCTGCACCTTCAGCTCTGGGGCCGTGTGTGAATCACCCCGCACCTTCTCAGGATGCCGCTGATACACCCACACCCGCCAATACCCGTAACGCCACTTGCGCCGCAGGTAGTACATCAGCGAGGTGGCATGAACATGCTCGACGACCGCGTGGGGCGCAAACACGAGCCGGTGACCCTGCTTTGCCAGACGAAAGGAAAACTCCACGTCCTCCGCCGATGGATCGGGAAACTTGATGTCAAACCCACCTTGCTCCAAAAACAGAGAGCGGCGATAGCCCGCTGAATAGGTGTCAATAAAGTCAATCTGCGCTTGTCGCGCCATGCGCCGGTACTTGTCCTCGTACTCGACTTGAATAAATCGTGGCAGCAATTGCTTCTGTCGACTGGCGTACACGCCCTTTGCGCCCATCACCCGGCTGTCCGCGAACGGCCGCCGCATCTGCTCGATCCAATCGGGCGCCGGGGAACAGTCAGAGTCCGTAAATAGGATAATGTCTCCCTGCGCCACGCTGGCGCCAAGGTTGCGCGCAGCGGCCGGGCCGCGTCGTGCCTGGCGCAGCACCTGAACGCCTAGCTTCCGGCCAATCGCCGTCGTGCCGTCAGACGATCCGTCATCTACCAGGATAACCTCGTATTCCGAACGTGGCACAGTCTGGTTTTGGAGAGCCAGCAGACAGGCGTTCAGCGTTGAGGCCGAATTGTGAGCCGGCACAATCACCGAGATCACGGCCGGCTTTCCTCCCCGGCCGCCCGGCCGCTCTGAGGTGCGTCGGGCGGCAAGACAGGAGATGGCGCATCAAGGCGCACCGGCGCATTCTGCCTGCGGGTGATTTCCTGCCACACAAACGGTCCGGCTATGACGACCTGCGGGACCAGCACAATCAGATAAAGCAGCATCCCGTAACTGAGCGCCGTTTCACGGCTCACACCAAATAAAGTCAGCGTCAGGCTGGTGAGGTATTGAAAGATACCCACCTTGGCTGGCGTGCTCGGCACCGAGACCCCAATCTGCAGCACGATCAACAACACTATCGCCACAAGCCACGACGGTTCCAGGCGCAATGCCAGGAACAGCGTATAGTTGGTGGCGATCATCAGTCCCCAGATCAGCGCCGACCAGAGCACAGCCTTCAGCGCGACCGAGCGGCGGCCGAGCAGCAGCAAAGCATCGAAGGTCATATCAAACTGCTGCTCCAGAGCGCCCGTTGATCTGCGGCTAAATATCCCGACAAGCCACCGCCATCCCCGCCGCAAGCGCGCCCGCTGCTGGATGGCGATACACAGCGTCAGCACGGCGCCCAGTATCAGCACGACCAAACGCAACGACGAGTCGAGTAGCCAAACCGGCAAAGGCACAATCGGTAAGGCGATGAGGATCAGGCTTGCCAGCGCAATCAACTCGACAATTTTCTCATCGGCAATGGTGCCCAGCAGCCACGCCGCGCGCCCGTGTTCGCGCCGCTTCACGACGGCGATGCGCGCCACCTCTCCCAGGCGCGCCGGAAGCAGGAAGTTGACGAGTTGCCCGATGATCAGCGCGGCAAACAACGACGAAAAACGAGCGCCCCCCGGCGGAAAGAACAGCGCCCAGCGTGCTGTTTTGGCAACGGCTGTCAGGACGAACAATCCTACCGCTATCGCGATCGGCCGCCCGTCAGCCTGCTCCAGGCTATGCCATAACTCCTCCGGCGACACACCCCAAAACGCAAGCGGAACAAAAATCAGGCTGGCCGCTAGTGACCAGCCGATCTGTGCGTAGGAGATGCGGCGCGACCGAATGAGACGCGAGGCCATGATCAATCCGAACCGCCGGATCGTTTGCTCCCCACTATCGGGTGGCCGAGGGCTTCGGGGTTTGAGAGACCTGGGACGTCTGGGGAATCACAAGGCGCATACCCACACGCAGCAACCGCGGGTCAGCGATGTCGTTCGCATCCATAATCGCCTGTACCGTCACGCCATACTTCGCCGCAATCGTACCAAGCACATCTCCGGACTGCACAATATAGATTACCGGCGTCGCCGTCGCTGTGGGGCTTGCGGTCGCCGTTGCCGTAGCCGTTGGCGGCACAGGCGTTACCGTCGGCGGAACCCGCGTCGCGGTGGGCGTCTGTGTCGGCGTGCGCGTTGGCGCTGGCGTTTCGGTGGGCACAAACGACAGCGCCCAAGCCTGCGGCAGGCCGCTCTCGGCAAACAACACGCCGCACACGGCTAAGATAATCAACCCACCAAGTCCCAGCACGGCTCGGCTCGGCCGGCGGGACGGAAGCGGCTGGGAGACGCTAGCAATTTGAGCCTCCGCTTTTTTCGTTGCGACAAGCCGCGACTGGTGTGCAAGATAGAAGCGACAGTTAACGTGTTGGCCGCTTAGACAAAGCTCTTGCTGTTCGTCCAATAACAACGGCGAAACGCGATTGTGAGCATAACAGCGATTTTCCGGCGTTGGATACGCAAAGTGCGTGCCCTTATCCACACGAGTCCCTAACAGGGGACATGTCGGTTCGATCTGAATTTTCACGGTCACCAATCGCCGGTCATCGCCGGTTTCAAGAAGTAAACATCATCTCCCCTGTCCCAAGGGAAGGTCACCTGATTATACCAACAAGAGTTCCCCCTGAGAAATAGATGAGATTGCGCCCTTCACCGGCCTTCCGACAGGCGCCGCCGTGTCCCAAACGCCGAGCCATGCCTTCCCTATTCGAGAAGTCGCACCCTCGGCACCCGCCAGAGGATAAACAGACCAAAGAGCAGTGTGGCTACCGCTCCCCAGCCGAGGCCGATCGGCACTCCCAACTGCTGGGCGACGAAGCCCGCCTGTAGCGACCCGATAGGTGACAATCCGAAAAACGCGAGGTTGTACACGCTCATTACCCGCCCGCGCAGCCGATCCGGCACAATGCTTTGCACCAACGTATTAGCGGTAGTGTTCTGGATCATGAACCCCCAACCGACTGCAGCCATCAGGAGCAGAGACAGTGGGAACGAGCGGGAGAGCGAAAACAGAATGAGCATCAGCGGGAAGAACAAATTGCCGACCGTGAGGATAACGCCCTTGCGCCGCGTATGACTCAGCGCCGCCACCATCAGAGCGCCGCAGAGCGCGCCCAGCCCCGACGCCGTGCTGAGAAAGCCTAGCCCCTGGGCGTCCACGTGAACGACGTCTTGCGCATACGCGGGGAGCAGCGCGGCGTAGGCGAAGCCGAATACGCTCGAGACCGACACAATCAGGATGAGCGTCGAAATGGTCTGATTGTCGCGTATGTAGCGCAGACCTTCTTGAATATCGCCCCATACCGACGCGGTGCGCGGCTGCGCGACAAATTTCGGCATCTGCTGGAGCATCAGGCCGGCGATGACGGCCAGAAAACTCAATCCGTTTAAGAAGAAGCACCACGCCGCGCCGACCGACGCCAGCGCAATTCCAGCCAGAGCCGGCCCTATTATCCGCGACATGTTGAACAGCGCCGAATTCAGCGCAATGGCGTTCATCAGGTCTTCTTTGCCAACCATATCTTTGACAAACGCTTGCCGTGCGGTGCCATCAAACGCTTGGCTGATGCCCAGCAGAAACGACAAAATCAAGATATGCCACGGCTGAATAACCCTAGCAAACACGAGCGCGGCCAGTACAAATGCCAGGAGCATCGCAACGGTCTGCGTAGCGATCAAGACGTAACGACGCGGGACACGGTCAATGACGACACCGGCGCCCAACGATAGCGCCCACACTGGAATCGAGGCGGCGAAACTCACAAGGCCAAGGTACAACGGCGAGTTGGTCAATTGATAGACCAACCAGCCTTGCGCCACCATCTGCATCCACGTGCCGACAAGAGACACGAGTTGCCCAAAGAAATACAGGCGGTAGTTACGGTGCTGTAAGGCGGCAAAGGTTCGCGTAAATACCCGGCGCCGATCCGCCGGTGCGCCAGACCCAGCATCGCCCACCAGCACCGCGCCAGCCTCCGGATTCGCCAAGCCGTTTGGCATCATTCCCCCCCCATGATTCGCTAAGACTGCTCGAAAATGCCTTGCAGCAGATCGAGAGCCTGCGTCAACCCTTCCAACTGGTTTTCACTTAGCAACTCTAACTTGGCCGCGACATACTGCCGGGTGCTCTGGAGCGATGCGTCATAGACCCGTGTGCCTTCGCGCGTCAGCTTCAGTTTGAGCTTGCGACGGTCTTCGCTGTTGCCCTTGCGCTCGACGAGCTTTCTCTGTACAAGACTGCCCACCAGTTTTGACATCGTCGGCAGCGATACCCCTTGGCTCAATGCGAGGTCCGACAACGTGCCCGCCGCATGATAATGCAGGTAGGCCAGCACGCGGAACTGGGGTATCGTAAATTGGCGGTCCTTCTGCGAGCGGATATGGGCGCGCAGGTGCCGAATCGCAAACGGCACCACTTCCACGATCTTGGCCGCGCACTCGGCTTGCACAGGGTTCATACGATAATCCTCTGCCAAATTAGTTAGGCTTGCTAAGCATTATAACGCCATTCATCCGGCTGTCAACTGCTCGCACCTGGATTTTAGGGCAACCGCCGGATAACACACAGGGGCTTTACGGAGGACTACGTCGTAAAGCCCCTGTGCTGTAACTTCAAGAGCGAGTAGCTTCTCCTACTCGGCCTGATCGTAATTGATCATCACCTTGATCACCCCGTCACGGCGCTCATGAAACAGATCAAAGGCCTCTTTCAACCGGCTGAACGGAAACTCGTGTGTGACAAACGGCGTGACATTGATGCGCCCCGCCTTAATCAGTTGAACGGCCAGCGCAAAGTCCTTGGGCATGTCGGTTGCCGTGACCGTCGTGATCAGGTGCGCGTTCTTGCGGAACAATTCGCTGTAGAGAATCGGATAGACATTTTCGTCGGGCACACCGAACGCCAAAATGGTTCCGCTGTGTTTGACCAACCGGATGGCCGTATTGAGCGTCTCCTTCTGGTGCCCTACCGCCTCCACCACAAGGTCGGCTCCTTGCCCCTGAACAATTTCGTTGACCGCCCGGTAGAGCGATTCGTCCGTGTGGGTCAAAGTGTGCGTCGCGCCGGTCGCCGCGGCCACGTCCAACCGGTACGGGTGAGGGTCAACCGCAATGATCGTGCTCGCGCCGAGATTGGCCGCCATCTGGGTCGCGAGCAAGCCAATCGCGCCCTGTCCCAGCACGACCACGCGCTGGTGAAACAGCGCGCCGACCTTTCGCATCCCCCAGATTACGGTGCCGAGCGGTTGCGCAACCACCCACTTGTTCCAGTCGCCGTCGTTGGGTATCTTGACACTGCGCCAGTCGCGCGCCATGTAATACTGCCCCAGCCCGGCAAAAGCGTCCGGTTGCGACATCACCGCGTCGCCAACCGCAAATTGATCGGAGTGGGTTGCGACCACTTCTCCGACACATTCATGCGCCGGGAAGCACTCCTGCGCCATATACTGTGACGGTCCGTGCACGCCCAGATAGTACGGCATATCGCTTCCGCAAATGGTCGCGCGGTGTGTTTTGACGAGAATACTGCCCGGCTCAGCGCTCTCAAAATCGGGCGCCGGCCGGTGGATCAGCTCAAATTGGCGCGGGCCTGTTAGTTTGGCTCCGAACATGTGCTCTGCTCTCTTTCCGGTTACGCCGGCTTGAACTTGGGTAAGGTAATCGCCTCGGTCACATCATCGTATTGGACGACCACCGGCATGCCCACCTTAATTTTGTTTGGGTCGGGTTCAATGCCAATCAGATTGGTCATCATCCGCACCCCTTCTTCCAGCTCGACCACGGCGACGGTATACGGCGCTTCGGCGCCAAAGGCCGGCATTCCCTTTTGATAGCTGATGCTGAATCCATAGACCGTGCCCCGCCCGCTGACCGGTGTCCAGCGGAGGTCACGCGAAAAGCAATGAGGGCACACCGCGCGCGGGTAGAAGATAAACTTGCCGCACTGGGCGCACTTCTGTAACTGCATTGCGTGCGCCTTGACGCTGTCCCAGTACGGCTTGGTCACGGGGTCGGGCACGGGTAACGGTTTGGCGTAATTAGCCATAATTCAACTCACCTCAAGTGAAATTTTCCCTGCGGCCAGGCTGGTCAGTCCGTGCTATGCCTGTCGGCGCGCGGTGATAAGACTGTAGCCGTTGGGCAATAAACTGCGAGTAATGTCAGTAAATCCGACTGCGGCAAGCCAATCGCGGTGTTGTTTCTCGGTGTAGGCTTGGCCTCCGTCATACAAGTTCAGGGCCAGCAGGTTGAACGCGACCGCCGCCGGAGGCGCGCACCGCGAGTCATCAAGGACGTGCCCGATGATGTACACCTCGCCCCCCGGCCGGACGGCAGTAGCCACGTTAATCAGAGCGCATAAAGCTTCGCTAGGCGCCAGCACTTGCAAAAAACGGTTCAGCACGGCGACATCGCATGATCCCGTTAGCCGCTGCCGGGCTACGTCTACCGGTTGAACCGATACCCGGCCGTTCAACCCCGCTTCGTCAACAAGTCGCTGGGTGATTGGCGCTACGGCGGGCAGTTCAAGCACTTCCGCTCGCAGGTGTGGGTATGCTTGTACCAGCGTGGTCGCTAACCCGCCTGATCCTCCGCCAACGTCCCACACCACACCAACCGACCCCCAATCAGAACGATCCAGCAACAGCCGTGCCGCAGACACGGCGCCGGCGTGCGAGCCGCGCACAAATGACGCCAGTTCCTCGCTCGACATGTGCGCGTAGTCATGTTTGGCTTGCGGGACGCCGCGGCGGATTGAGTCCGCCGTCTTCAATTCTGCCGCCCACAACTCTGCCCACAGCTCGTGCACCCCGCCCATGTATGACGGGCCGCCGCGCACCAAGTATCGCGCCGCTTCAGGACTGTTCGCGAACAACTCGCCCTCCATCGCGAGCAGCCCGGCTGACACCAGCGCGTAGAGCAGAGGTGCGAGTCGCGCTTCCGCAACGCCGATGCCTTCGGCAATCTGGCCGGCGGTCAGCGGGCCGTCGCGGAGCGGCGTGAACACGTCGAGCACCATGCCTGCTAGCATCGCCAACGCAAGCGGCACACCCGCGCTCAGCCGCTGAACGATTTGCGGCGCGCTAGGCTCGTCCAAGGATGACGGTGCCTGCCGAACTCAAGACCCCGCCGGTTCCATGCGCCACGGCCAGTTTGGCGTCGGGCACCTGCCTTAGACCTTGATCTTGATAGTCGTGGCGCAGTTGCCGCGTAGACTCGATCAGCGTGAACACCCCATACATACCCGGATGGGTATACGACAGCCCGCCGCCATTAGTATTCAAGGGGAACTCGCCGCCGGGTGCCGTGCGCTGGTTCGACACAAACGGGCCGCCCTCGCCCTTCTTGCAGAAACCGAGGTCCTCGAGCGTCATCAGCACGGTGTAAGTAAAAGAGTCGTACAGCATCGCAAGGTCAATATCGTCGCGCCGCACGCCAGCCATATCAAACGCCAGTTTCCCCGACACCCTCGCGGGCCCGGCGGTAAAATCGTGCATCTGGCTGATCATGGCGTGGTCAATGCTCTCGCCGAAGCCTAGCACGGCGACCGGATGCTGCTTCAGGTCGCGTGCGCGCTCCATAGATGTCAGCACGACCGCGCCCCCCGCGTCGGTGACGAGACAGCAATCCAACAG
>JACQEC010000036.1 GCA_016200765.1 Chloroflexota bacterium
CGCCACGATTCTGGTGTCGCAGAAAGACGCCCCGGTGATTGTCGTGGCCGACGAGGGTTACCCACAGGGTATCGTTGGGCTGGTGGCCGGTCGGCTGATGGACGAGTTTTACCGGCCTGCATTGGTCATCGAAAAGGGACAGCCGACCAGCAAGGGCTCGGCACGCAGCATTCCAGAATTCAACATCATTGCAGCGCTCGATCAATGCGCCGACCTCTTCGTCAAGCACGGCGGCCATAAGGCCGCCGCGGGGTTCACACTCAACACCTCGCGCCTGTCCGACCTCCAGTCGCGCCTGACGGACTTGGCCCGGCAGCAGTTTGATGGCCAACCACCTGAGCCCAGTATCCACGCCGATGCCGTAGTGGCCTTCCGTGAGCTCGACCGGCCACTGTTGTTTCTGCTCGAACAGTTAGAGCCGTGCGGCGCCGAAAACCCGCCTTCGCGCTTCGTCTCGCGCCATGTCGCCGTGCGCTCGCACAAGACAATGGGCAAAGACGGCGAGCACCTACGGTTGAAGCTGATGCAGGATAATATCGTGCGCGACGGGGTTGCCTTCCGCCAAGGCAAGGCGTGGTCGGGCCACGTGCCGCCGTTCATAGACATCGTCTATTCATTTGAATGGAACGAATACAACGGCATGTTGAGCATGCAACTCAATATCAAGGACATCCACCCATCGGCCACTAATCACCGGTAGATTGATTGAGGAGGTTCTCGTGTCCTATCTTCGCTTAAAACAAATTACTGTAGGCAAATGGCAAGAAAACTGTTACTTGCTAACATGCCCAGAGACAAAAGAGTCTGCGCTAGTTGATCCCGGTGACGAGTTTGACCAGATCGTCGCGCTGGTGGGCCGCACGCGCGTCAAGCGAATCCTCTTGACTCACACGGACCTCGACCACATCGGGGCGCTCGAACAAGCGCGCGACACCTTTCGCGCGAATGTCTATGTGCACGCCAAGGAACTCACCCGCCCATCTCACGCCGAGGCTCCGCGCAAGCCAATTTTAAGCGCCCAACCTTTAAGCGACGGACAGTCCATCCGCATCGGCCGGCACTCCCTTACCGTGTACGAGACACCAGGACACACGCCCGGCCACGTTGTCTTCCGCTTCGACCGGCGAGCGATCGTGGGCGACGCGATTTTCCCCGGCGGCCCGGGCCGCACCCACAGCCCGGCAGACCTTGAAACGGGTCTCTATCATCTACAGCGCGTCGTCTTTCGCTGGGACGACCGAATAACGCTCTATCCGGGCCACGGGCAGCCGACCACCGTTGGCGCCCAACGCGACAATTTCATGCGCTTTCTGGCCAAGCCTCGTGCAGATGATCTCTACGGTGATGTGAGTTGGGCATGAAGACCCTGTGGCAGCGATTCAGGCGGTTAAGCAGCCCGGCCAAGGCCGCACTTGGCGCTGGATTGGCTGGCGGCGTCTTGGCAGGCATCGGGTGGGCGGTGGATCCGCAATACGCAGCGCGGACAGCGGCATCGCTTGTCATGGCCGTCGGTCTGTCGAGCATGGTCTGGGGCACCGTGGCGTGGGCGATTGTCACGGCGGTCGCCGACGTTGAACACGACCTGACTGAATCAACGCTTAAATCCAATCAGCGCTCATCCAAGTGAAATGAACCTTCGTACTGCACTGCGGATCGAGCCCGGCGACGTCGTGAGCCTCACGGGTGCGGGGGGTAAGACGAGCTTGATGTTTCGGCTGGCGCGCGAGATTGCCGAGGCCCGGCTCAAAGTCATAACCACGACGACAACCAAAGTCGGACTTCCCACGTCAGAGCAGACCCCCTGTTTCATCGTCGAACCGGACCGCGAAGCTATGCTCAGCAGCGCCGCGCAGGCGCTGCTGGATCACGCGCACGTCACGGTCGTGTGCGCGCCGTATGCGGATGGCAAGTTTCGCGGCGTGCCGCCGGATTGGGTTCAAGACCTCCGGCGGCTGCCCGATGTTCATGCTGTGATCGTCGAGGCCGATGGGGCGCGCAAACTACCGCTAAAGGCGCCGCGGGACAACGAGCCGGTTGTGCCGTCTGACACAACCTTGTTGGTCGTCTGTGCGGGACTGACAGCCATCGGCACAAGCCTCGACGAGGAGCATGTTTGTCGCGCCGAGCAGGTTGGCCGGCTCACTGGAATGAAGCCCGGCGACACAGTCCGTGCGGAACACATCGCCCAGGTTCTGGCCCATCCCAGCGGCGGTACGAAGGGCCGCCCACCCCAATCCCGCATGATAGCCCTCCTGAACCAAGCCGACAGTGATGAGCGATTAAGTGCAGCCCGTGAGGTTGCTAGGCGACTCCATACCACGGGCCGCTTCGACGAAACGTGCATTGGGACACTCGGCGCCAGTAGTCCGGTGTTGGAGCGTTGGGGGCGAGCAACCGCGGTCATCATGGCCGCGGGAGAAGGGCGACGCTTTGGGGCGATCAAGCAGATGGCTCCGTGGCGCGGCACGACATACATTGAGCACGCCATCCAAGTCGCGGAACAATCACAGGCCGACGAGGTGCTAGTCGTCCTTGGTGCCCATGCAGACCAGATACGACCGACCTTGAAGTCCATGACCACCAAGACCCGCATCGTGATGAACGAACGCTGGCTGGAAGGTATGAGCACATCGCTCATCGCCGGCCTCGGTCACACGGCTTCCAAGCCGAGCGCCTTAATCTTCATGAATGTAGATCAACCCGCCGTAACACCTCTGCTCATTGACCGCCTTATTGCGCGACACCGCGTGACTGGCGCGGCCATTGTCGCACCCCGCTTTCAAGGCATGCGCGGCAATCCAACCCTTTGGGATCGGTCGCTTTTTGGAGAACTGCGCACGTTGACCGGTGATGTCGGCGGCCGCGAGATTCTGCGCCAGCATTGGCGCGACATCGCCTGGATTGAGCTGGATTCAGAAGAGGAGCTAACCGACACAGATACTCCGGAAGAGTACCAGCGCCTGAAGGAAATACTGAGGGCATAGACGTGAACGGCGGCATGAACCTTAGAGCCATCCGGGCGTTCATCCTTGACATGGACGGCGTACTGTACACGGGCAGCCAACCACTGCCGGGCGCGGTGGAATTCCTGTCATTCTTGCGGCAAAAAGAGGTTCCCTTTCTCCTGCTCACCAACAACGCCACGCGAACCCCCGCGCGCATCGCCGAGCGCCTGCAACACATGGAGATGCCGGTTGACGCTCGGCATATTCTCACGTCCAGCATGGCCACGGCACGATACTTGAGGCAGAGCAACCCCAATGGCACCCGTGTGTTCGTCATTGGCGAGGATGGCTTGCGCGAGCCCCTATCCGAGCAAGGTCTAATGCTGGCCGACACTGGCAACGCAGACTATGTAGTTGTGGGTATGGATCGCGCGCTGAACTACGAAAAACTCAAGCGCGCCACCCTGCTGATTCGGTCCGGCGCGCAATTCGTCGCGACAAACCCCGACACAACATTCCCCACCACCGAAGGACTTGTCCCCGGCGCAGGCGCGATAATCGCCGCGCTGACAGCGGCTACCGGCGTCAGCCCCCACGTCATTGGCAAGCCCTCGCCTTTCGGCTTCGCGCTGGCACTGGGCATGCTCGGCGCCGTGCCTGCCACGAGCGCAGCGGTCGGCGACCGCTTAGATACGGATATTGCTGGCGGACACAATGCGGGACTGCACACTATCCTTGTTCTTACGGGTGTGTCATCCCGATCCGACCTTGCGGTAAGCGCTCTCCAGCCCAATTGGGTCTATGACGATCTCATCCAACTGCGCTCTGCGCTAAATGGGTCGTAGGTGTTTCTTCGCGTTGCTCAAAGCCCTCATTTGTGATAAAATACACAATTGGAAATAATAGGTACAGGTTCAACGGGAGGGACCTTATGAAACACAAGACGATTTTCTTGGTTCTTGCTCTGATGCTGGTTATGGTTAGTGCTTGCAGCCCCGGAACAGGATCCGCTGCTCCAACCCAGATTCCATCGCCCGCCGCCAACACACCCAAGCCTTTGGTCGTCGTAAAAACCGGTTATGTGCCCGTGCTGATCTCGGCTCCATACTACATCGCCGTGGAAAAAGGTTACTTCAGAGAACTTGGACTCGACGTGCAGATGGAGCCACTGCAAGGCGGCAGTGACGCTGTAGTGCAAGTAGCCTCTGGCGCATTTGATATAGCCGGTGGCGGCGCCGGACCGGGCTTTTGGAACGCAGTTGACCGCGGTGTGAAGTTCGTCGTCGTGGCTCCCCTGCACACCGAGACCGCCCGGCAAGCGACACCGCTCGTGACCAGCAAGGCCAACTTTGACAGCGGCAAGGTCAGGAAGGTCGCCGACCTGAAGGGCAAGAAGGTTGCCGTCAACGCGCCGTCCTCCGCTACTGAATACTGGCTGGAGAGCGCTCTGAATACAGGCGGTCTGACGACCAAGGATGTGGATGAACAGTTCGTCGGCTTCAACGAAGTCCCGGCAGCGCTTGAGAATGGAGCGATTGATGCCGCGATGTTGGGCGAGCCGCTCGTCACGCTGTCTGAGGACAAGAACATCCTCGTGCGAATTGCCGACGGCTTCATCCCAGATTTTCAGGTGACGTCCGTCTATTACAATCCCGATTTCGTCAAGAATAAGCCCGACGCCGCAAAGAACTTTGTCATCGGGTTCTTGAGGGGCTGCCGTGACCTTCAGGGCAACGGCTGGAAAGACGACGCGAATGCCAAGATTATCGAGAAGTACACAAAAGTCGCCGCCGACGTGATCAAGCGCGCGGCTACGCCCACCTGTGATCCCAACGGGAATATCCACGCCGACGACTTTATGAAGTTGCAAGACTTCTTCATCAAGCGGGGCGATCTGAAGTTCGCCAAGCCACTCGATTTCAAAACGCTTGTGGATACGAGTTATGTCCAAAATGCATTGAAAGTTCTGGGGGAGTACAAAAAGTAACGACCTGCCCTTGGGCCGCAGGAGCGTTGCGCCCTCAGCCATCTCGTCGGAATCAGGCGGATTATGGCGATCACGGTACGTACTCTCGGCAAGTCCTATGCCACTAGCCGGGGCCCGATTGAGGCGTTGGGGCCGGTGGACCTCGATGTCCATGATGGCGAGTTTCTGTGCATCGTCGGGCCCAGCGGCTGTGGCAAGACCACGTTACTGCGCATCCTTGCCGGCCTCGAGCAGCAAACGAGCGGCGCTTTCAGCATCACGCAGACGGAGCCTACTCGCCCAGCCAACGCCATGGTATTTCAGGGCAACTGGCTCTTTCCGTGGTACACCGTCACAGACAACGTACAATATGGGATGCGCGTGCGCGGCGTCTCACGGGCCGAGAGAGTTATTGCTTCAACAAGAGTTGTTAAAAATCTGGGAGCAGTCGCGCACGACCGTCATCTTTGTGACGCACAGCATTGACGAAGCGATTGTGCTGGGTGACCGCGTGCTGGTGATGAGCGCCGCGCCGGGGCGCATCTTACGCGACGAGCCGATTTCATTTACGCGGCCCCGCTCGGTCATCGGCCTCAAAACCGACCCCCGGTTCGGCGCCAGCGTGGCTCACATTTGGGGCGCGCTAGGCGATGAAGTTCTGAAAACCAAGGCGCGCGAGACGGCTGGGTAAGCGTACTGTATGAAAGACCGTTGGCTCTCGCTTGCCTCTCCCATCCTTCTTGTACTCATCTGGGAAGCCCTCGTCTCCACACGGGTACTGAACCCACTCTTCTTTCCGCCCCCCAGTGCTGTTGCGGTATCCTTCTTCAAGCTGCTCGGCTCGGGCGAGTTGGCACGCCATACTTCGATCAGCGTGGCGCGCGTGATCGTCGGCTTCGTTGCCGGCGCTGTGCCAGCCATCGCGCTGGGAATGCTGATGGGCATCTGGCGTCCAGCACGCCTGGCGATTGAGCCGCTCGCCGCGGCAGTCTACCCGATTCCGAAGATTGCCATCCTTCCGCTCATCGTGATCCTCCTGGGCATCGGCGAAACGTCCAAGATCGTCACGATTGCCATCAGTGTCTTTTTCCTCGTCCTGCTCAACACGGTTGCGGGCGTATTAGCCATTGACCCCCGCTATTTTGAAGTGGCCCAGAATCTCGGCGCGCGGCGCTATCACCGCTATTGGACTGTCGCCCTGCCGGGCGCCCTGCCTTCCATCGTGACGGGCGCCAAACTTGGTATGGGCTTCGCCCTAACGGTTATCGTAGGCACCGAATTTCTCGGAGCGCGCGAGGGCATCGGCGCGCTGATCTGGCTGTCATACCAATCTTTCAACATTGACACCATGTTTGTGGGGCTAGTGGTCGTGGCATTGCTCGGCTGGGTCTCCAGCTGGCTGCTGGATGAACTCGAGCGTCTCATCATCCCCTGGCGGCCTGTCTCGCGCGGCATGGAAGCGGAATCGTCGCTTCAGCGACGGCTGCGTGTCGGGTGGCGCGCCACGCGGCCGTTCTCCTTCACCGCTTCCGTTACACCCGTCTTATTGGGCACAACCATCGCCGCCTACGACGGGCGATTCGATGCCGTGCTCGCTGCCCTTGTCGTCATTGGGTCGGTGGCTATTCATGCCGGCACGAACATGGTCAATGACTACTTTGACGATCGCAAAGGCGTGGATCAACCATCCGCGCTGGGGCCGAGTGGTGTGATTCAGCAGGGACTGATGACACGACAGCAGGTGCTGATGGGCGGGTTGACGCTGTTTGCGCTTGGCTCATTGATTGGACTCTATCTAACGGTTGTGAGCGGGCCTTTTATCCTCTGGCTGGGAATCTTCAGCGTCGCCGCTGGCTTCTTCTACACGGCCGGCCCTGCCGCGCTCGCGTACATTGGTCTCGGCGAGATGACCGTTTTCCTGTTCATGGGGCCGGTTATGGTGTTGGGTGCATACTACGTGCAGGCGCACACGGTTGACCTGCGCGTGTTTCTTTTGTCCTTGCCAATCGCCTTCTTGGTCGCCGCAATTCTGCACGCCAACAACCTCCGCGATATTGAGAGTGACCGCCGCGCCGGTAAGCATACGTTGGCGACTATTATCGGCCGCCACTGGGGCACCCGTGAATACTTCTTCTTGCTGGCGGGAGCCTACGTGGTGATGCTCGTCCTGATCATTGCCAGCTACGCCCCTGTCTGGATGCTCCTAACGCTTCTGACCTTGCCCATCGCCATCAACGGCGCCCAGCAGGTCGCCACTGACTCGGAGCCGCGTAAACTAAATGGTGTCATACGCCGCACCGCAGACTTGCACGCGCGCTTCGGCCAGTTAATGATTATCAGCCTCGTGCTCGCAATGGCTCTTGGCCGGCTGACAAACTAAACGTCGAAGCACCGCAGAAGCCACTACTGGGCATGGGTCGTTTAACATCCTTGCTTTCATCTCCCTCTAATCTGTTCTAATGTCGTTCCAATGAATCTGTGCTATAGTGCATAGGCAAGGAGGTGTGAGATGTTCTACTTTGACCCACTTTACTTACTGTTTGCCCTTCCGGCGCTGGCCTTGGGCCTGTTCGCGCAGTGGAAGGTTAAGTCGGCCTATGATAAATATACGCGCGTCGCTAACGAGCGCGGGATGACGGGCATGCAGGCCGCCCAGCGGCTTCTCTCGGTGAACGGGCTTAGCGGCATCAGCATCGAAGGTACGGCCGGAGACCTCACGGACAATTACGACCCGCGCAGCAAAACCCTCCGGCTGTCGGCGGGCGTTGCCAACGCGCCTTCGGTGGCAGCGCTGGGCATTGTGGCTCATGAGGTCGGTCACGCCATGCAAGACGCGACCGGTTACGCGCCGCTCAAAGTCCGCGGCGCGATTGTGCCCGCCGTCCAATTTGGCTCCTTTCTTGGGCCTATCCTGTTCTTTGTCGGCCTGCTTATCAACGCCACTGGTCTGGCCTGGCTGGGAGTTGCCGCCTTTGCCATGGCGCTCGTCTTCGCTGTGCTGACATTGCCGGTGGAGCTGGACGCCTCGCGGCGCGCGCTGGCCATGTTGAGCGCCAACGGCTTAGTTTCCCGGTCCGAGGCCGACGGCGTAAAGTCAGTTCTGACAGCCGCCGCGCTGACCTACATTGCCGCGGTCGCGCAGGCCCTGTCTCAGCTGCTCTATTATGTCTTCATTTTGACAGGCACAAACAGGCGCCGTGACGACTAGGTGAATGGCAATCGCCTAAGCCGCGCCATAGTGTTCGCATTTCACGGCAACCGATAGATCGTAAGCGCGGGGCACGCTGAGCCGCGCTTTTGTTTTGTGACTATGGATATTCAAATGCCGGGCAAGCCGGTGCGGCTCTTGGACTTGACGTTCGAGCAAACTGAAGGTCTCCTCGCAGATTGGGGCGAACCAAAGTTCCGCGCGCAACAGCTTTGGACATGGCTCTATCGCGACACGACAGCCGAGGCAGAACGGATGCACAACCTGCCGCGCGCTCTGCGGGATTGCCTAGCTAATGAGACAGTCATCGAGCTGCTGACACCTGTCGTGGAGCTCACGTCCAGCGACGGTTACACACAGAAATGGCTTTTCCGCTTGCCTGATGGTCAAACGATTGAAACCGTCCTCATGGGCTATAGCGCGCGCCGCACGGTCTGCATCTCGACGCAGGTCGGCTGCGCCATGGCCTGTCCGTTCTGCGCGACGGGGCAGGCCGGTTTCACCCGCAACCTCACATCCGGTGAAATCATCGCGCAGGTGCTCTTCGCCGCGCGCCGGTTGACGACTCATTCAAGCCTGGCTAACTTACCCGACCTGTCCAGCCGGCGTGGTGTGACCAACGTGGTCTTCATGGGTATGGGCGAACCGATGGTCAATTACCAGCCAATGTGGCAGGCGGTCGAGCGCCTGACCGACCCACGTGGCTTTGGACTGGGCGCGCGTCATATTACCATTTCCACCGTCGGCATCATCGCCGGTATTGAAAAGTTCGCCAATGAGGGCTCGCAAGTCAATCTGGCTGTCTCGTTGCACGCCGCCGACGACGAACTGAGAAACCGGCTCGTTCCCGTCAACAAGCGGTTTCCAATTGCCAGCCTCTTGAAAGCGTGTCGTGATTATCAGGCCGTCACGAAACGGCGAGTCACCTTTGAATACGCCTTGATCAGCGGCGTTAACGACTCGCTCACCGACGCCCGGCGGCTGGCCCGCCTCCTACGCGGTCTGATTGCGCACGTGAATCTCATTCCGCTCAATCCAACTGCCGGATCGGCACTCAAGCCGACGCCCCGAACCCAGGTGCGTGCCTTCCGCCAAGAGCTCGAGGTGCGTGGAGTTCCCGCCACAGTACGCATTGGGCGCGGGCTCGACATAAACGCTGGCTGCGGCCAACTGCGAGAGATCCACGCTCGCGACGTGACAGCCCGCGGGTAGATGGATTGGAAAAATTCGTCTTGCAATGCCTTCTAGTCCTATGCTATGATACCGTCCGAAAAGAATGTTAAAAATCGCCCCCTCGATACTGGCGGCAGATTTTTCGCGGCTGGGCGAGCAAGTCGCTGAGTGTGAGCGTGCAGGCGCCAGCCTAATCCACTTCGATGCGATGGACGGCCACTTTGTGCCGAACATCACGATTGGCCCCGTCGTACTCGAAGCCGTGCGGCGTTCGTGTACGTTACGGATAGATGCCCATCTGATGGTGAGCGAGGCCGATCGTTATGTTGAGGACTTTGCTCGAGCCGGGGCTGATAGCATCATTGTCCATATCGAGGCCACTCCCCATCTGCACCGGGTTCTTGAACACATTAAGAGCCTTGGCAAACGTGCTGGTGTGGCGGTGAACCCAGCCACTCCGCCTCATGGGCTGGATGAGGTGGTGAATGAAGTTGACCAAATATTGGTGATGACGGTCAATCCGGGGTTCGGTGGGCAGTCATTTATCCGTGGAACCCTGCAGAAAATCGCGTCCATTAGCGAGCGGCGAGGGAACCGGCCGATCGAAATCGCCGTTGACGGTGGTATAGATCGGCGCACAGTACGCGATGTCGTTCAGCATGGCGCGGATCTGCTGGTCGCGGGCACTTTCATCTTTCGGCACCCGCAAGGAATCCAGCAAGCCATTCTGGAGTTGCGGGATGCGGCACAATAATTAGAAAAACCCGCTTTCTGGCGAAAACGGGCTTCTGTCATTGTGCGGCTATGCGGTCTGGCGGCGGGATTAGCCGAACCGGGCCAAGTTATATTTTGACCTTGGTGCGATTGCGCAGGCAGCGCGTGCAGATAGGCACCTTCTTCGACTTACCGTCTTGATTGACAGTCGTTCTCTGAATATTAACGTCAAAACGGCGGTTTGTCCGATTGAAGGCGTGGCTCACGTTGTGTCCGAATTGAGCGCCTCGCCCACACACATAACATTTGGCCAATTTCGTTACCCCTTTCAGCGCTTGAACTCTTGACTAATCATAACATAGGCCGCCCGCATTACCAAATGCCACACATCGCTAACAGCACAATGGAGCCCTTATTCCCGCAGTCACCGGCAATGTTACCAACAGGCGCAATTTGCCCTGGCAGCGCCACTCGTGAAAACCCTTACGCCCACCAATGCGTATGTAATCGTACATCGGGCACTACATGACTTGCAATCAAGCCCGCGCCGATGCATACCTTGGAACCTAAGGAACGCGCATGAGTGTCACGTCCTCGATTGATATAGCCACAGCGAAGCGCCGCAGACTATGGCTGTGCTGCAACGGGCAGCAGTTGAAGCTTCTGCTTGATGCCAGTTTACTGTGGCTCGACCTAAACCACGAGGCGATTAACGCGCTTAACGTATTTCCGGTGCCGGACGGCGATTCCGGCACCAACATGCTCTTGACGATGCAATCTGCGTGCAAAGAGATTGCCTCACTTCCTAATCGGTCGGCTGGTGGAATCATGCAAGCCGTAGCCAAAGGGGCGCTGATGGGCGCGCGCGGGAACTCAGGCGTGATCCTATCCCAGTTTTTCCGTGGTATGGCAGACTCTTTCGGCGAGAAAGAAACCATCAACGCCGCCGAATTTGCGCACGCTCTGCGAGAGGGTACACGGCTGGCCTATCAAGGTGTCCAGAAGCCTGTGGAGGGCACCATCCTCACGGTCGCACGAGAACTTTCAGAAGCGGCTGCCCGCGCCGCGGCAGAGAGCGACGACCTCCACCATGTCCTGACCGCCGTGGTCGCCGAAGCACAGCGCTCGGTCGCGCGCACCCCGGAGATTTTCCCGCTGCTATCCGAGGCTGGGGTGGTTGACGCCGGTGGTCAGGGTCTTTTTGTGATCCTTCAAGGCGCGCTAAAGCTGGTGAATGGCGAAAAGCTAGCAGTCAATCGCGTGAGGGCGCGGGCCGCAAGCCTGACCGCCCTCAAGGCGGAAGCCGGTTGGGGTTTCGACATTCAGTATATCCTGCACGGCGAAAATCTGCACGTGGATCAGATCAGGCAGACTATCGAATCCATGGGTGAGTCTGTGCTCGTGGTCGGCGACTCCCGTTTGATTAAAGTGCATGCCCATGCGCCAACCCCTGGGCCGATTCTCGATTATGGCGTTATGTGCGGTGTGATCAGCAAGGTCATCGTCGAGAACATGGAGGAGCAGGTTCAGCAAATTCTGAAAAGTCAGGCAAAACCTCCCATCGCGGCTGAAGCGATTAGCGGCATCGCCACAATTGTTGTCGCCTCTGGCGCTGGCCTGCAGCGAGTATTCGACTCGTTGGGCGCAAGCCGCATCGTCACCGGCGGCGCCACCATGAATCCGAGCGTTGAAGACCTGCTCAAGGCCATCGAGGCGGTTGATGCCCGTAATGTCATCCTGCTGCCCAACGACAAGAACATCCTGTTGGCCGCGCAACAAGCCGCTCAGCTGACCTCGAAGGCTGTGCGCATCGTGCCCAGCATTGCCATCCCGCAGGGCATCGCAGCGCTGCTCGCCTACAACTTTCAGGCCAATCTCGACACTAACGCCGACGCCATGAATCGCGCTTTGAATACCGTGCAGACCGGCGAGATTACGCGCGCGGTGCGCACGGTCTCAATTGACGGCCTCAATGTGCGCGAGGGGCAGATCATCGCGCTGCTGAACGGTGTGCTGTGTGTTGCCGGCGACAACCTCAGCCACGTCGCGCTTGAACTACTGCGCCGCATGACGCTGGTTAGCGCCGAGATTCTGACGATCTACGTCGGCCAGGACGCGAGTGGCGCCGAGGCGCACGATCTGGCTGACCGGATTCGCACCACCTATCGTCATCTCACGGTTGAGGTCGTGGATGGTGGTCAGCCGCATACCCTTTTTATCATTTCCGTAGAGTAATCGTTATGGGCCAGGTACAAATCGTCACGGACAGCACGGCTGATCTGCCTGAAGATGTCACCAAGCGGCTTGGGATTCAGGTTGTTCCCTTGACGGTGACCTTCGGGAGCGAGGTGCTGCGCGACGGGATTGACATTGATGCTCGCCAGTTTTTCAAGCGGCTGAAGACCGCTAAAACCGCGCCGACAACGTCGCCCCCGTCGCCGAAGGCCTTTGAAGAAATCTATGGACAACTCGTTCGCCAGCACGATGAGATTCTTTCGATTCACCTTTCGTCGAAGTTAAGCCAAACGGTCTATGCGGCCGAGCGCGGCGCGCTCCCGTTCCTTGGACGCAAGAAGATAGCCGTCCTCGACTCTCTATCAGCCTCGTGCGGCCTGGGCTACCTGGCCGTCGCTGCTGCCGAGGCGGCTCAAGACGGCATGGCGCTCGGCGACCTCGTGAAGTTCATGCGTATGCAGATTCCTCACGTCTATCTGACGTTTTTCGTCGAAACTTTGGAATATCTCCACCGCGGCGGGCGGCTGGTGAGGGCACAGGCACTCCTTGGCTCCATGCTGAACATCAAGCCCCTGCTCGCTCTAGAGGACGGCGAAATTGTCCCGTTGGAAAAGGTGCGCACACGGCAGCGCGCGCTGGAGAAATTATGCGAGTTCACTCTAGAATTTGCTGGTGTACGGCAGATGACAATCCTGCATAGCGACAATTACAACGAGGTCCACGAACTGGCGGAACGCATCAAAGAACAACTTCCAGGCGTGCCGATAGACTTTGCGCACTACGGTCCGGTTCTGGCGTCGCATGTCGGGCCGGATGCAATTGGGATTGTTGTCTTTGAAGCCGCATAACCGCGAATGACGGATCCCAAAGTTTTCAAGCCTTGGGAACTCTGCGATTGGCGCTCAGGACTGATTAGATAGTTTTCAATAGAAGTTTGCCCATATCCATTCTACTCAATGGCGACAGAAAGGAGATGGGGACGAATGCATACCCAATCATCACGGCAGCGCTCCGGCGCTGATTCGGCCCTTGTAAGTGCGGCGATTCGTGCAATTCCCGGGTTGCTGCTTCTGACCTGCTGGCTTGGCGCTTGGGTCATGTCGCGGCAGTTATCTGACGTGATGCTATCGCTCGTCGGACTTGATTTGCGTGCCTCTCTCTTGGTTCTCGCCGGCGGCGCCGCGATCGGCCTGCTCATGTACGGCGTGACCCTTTCGGGCCTGCGCGCGCGCGCTCAGACGCTTCGACAGGTCAATCGGCTCAGGAGCGCCTTGCGGCCATACGAGCGCTCGCTTTATGACCGGTATGGTGGCGTGGCTCGTCACGACACAGCGCGGCCGCGCGTACGAGCCTCTTTTCGGACAGCGCATGACGAGCTCGACGCCTGCATCAGCGCGTTACTGAAGCAAAGTGAATTGCTCGCCGCCCATCTTGCGCGTGAGAGAACGAACGCCGGCGAGAACGCGCGGTTATGCGTAGACCTCCGGCAAGAATTGGGGAAACTTCAGTCGGAGGCGGCCCAACTGCAAGCGCGGATTGTCGAGCAGACTGGATCGTTGTCGGCGTTGCGCGATGCCTACGCCGTCCTTGAGACCGCTCGAGCGGCCGCCGTCGCAGAGGCCAAATCCGCAACAGACCGCCAATCTGAATTCTTGAATGCCATAACCGCCGAAGCGCGCGCGTCAGCAGACCACTTGCGCGGCGTGTCCGAGCTCTTCGCCGGCACTCGCCTGAATACCCGCCAGCGCTACTTCTTGGACTCCATTCGCGGCTCGGTAGACGGATTTGCGACGGCCATGAACGACCGGCGAGAACTGTTGCATTTGGAGACGGGCCGGGTAATTCTTGAGTGCGTGGATTTTGAGCCGCTGGAAGTGGCCGAGGCCGTAGCGTCCCAGCTAGCCCCTCTCGCGCAAGCGAGGGGCGTGACTCTGACTTCATTCGTGGCCCCCGACGTCCCGCTTCTCGTGCGTGGTGATCCTCTTCGACTGCGCCAAGCCCTAATTCATCTGACGGTTGGCGTGATTCACGCCGTCACGCAGGATGAGGTTCGCGTCACAACAAATCTCGCAGGTGAAAATGGCGAACGGATCTCACTGAAATTTGCTGTGATGGCAGGCGCGCTGGCAGACCACAGCACCAGTGGCAGTCTATCGCTTCCACTGGCCCGCACGGAAGCGCCCACCACAGGCAGCGTGTCTGATCAACGAGGACTGGGGTTGTCCATTGCCCAACACGTTGTAAAGTTGATGGGCGGCGACCTGACAAAGGAAGCCGGCGGCGCAGGTGCCGGTTTGGGATTTACGGCTTGCTTTACGGCGTCCACACTGCTCAATACCACAGTCCCGAATGGTGGCGCACTGGCCGTCCCACGGATACGTATCATCTTGGTGCGCGACCAACCGGTTCACGATAGCACACTATTGGATTATTTGCAGGCTTGGCAGATTCCATTTCAGAGCGTCCCAAGCCTTGACGATATGTTGTCCGCAATGCGCGAAGCCGCCGCTAACGGAGCGCCTTTCGCTATGGCCATTGTAGATTCAGACATCAGCCCGCTGAGCATCTTCGCGGTGGCCTCTGCAGTGGAGGCCGACCCGCTTCTGTCCGGCACCAAGCTCATCTTGCTGACCGGACCTGATGAATTGGTTCTGGGGCACCGAGCGCAGAATGCAGGTTTTTCGGCTTATTTGACGAAACCGGTGCGGCAATCTTTTCTGCAAGGTATAATCGCAAGTCTATTTCGCAACTCAGCCACTACGGCGGACGCGCATACCGATACTGCGACAGCCGACGACTCGGACAAACTGGCATTGATCGCCGACGACCTGCCGGTGCATCAGCATTTGATCGCCTCGCACCTGCGCCGACTCGGGCTGTCAGCCGATGTCGCGGCGAATGGTTATGAGGCTGTCGAGGCCTTTATGCGCCATCCCTACGCCCTGCTGTTGCTAGATTGCCAGATGCCCGTAATGAATGGCTTTGAAACCGCGCGGGCTATACGTGAGGCCGAGACCCATGCTGATTATCACACCGTGATCATCGGTTTGACCTCGAATGGCCTTGAGGAAAGCCGCGCAGCTTGTTTATCCGCAGGCATGGACGATACGCTAGTCAAACCCGTGTCGCCTGAACGGCTTACCGAAATACTCGGCCGTTGGCTCCCGCACCATCACTCACTAGAACCGACAGCAGGCCAACCTCAGGCAGAACCATGAAACCTGTTGCTATTGTCACCGACAGCACCAGTGATATTCCTGCCCAACTGGCCGAACAGTTGGGCATCCACATCATCCCATGCAACGTGCACTTCGCTCAGGAAGTATTCCGCGACCGCGTTGACCTGTCGCTTGACCAGTTCTATGAAAAGCTGGCCTCATCTCCGCAGCTTCCTAAGACGTCACAGCCATCCGTCGGCATGTTCCTTGAGCTGTATCGCGCATTAGAGGAGCGCAGCTCCGCCATCGTGTCTATTCATCTGGCAGGCAGGCTTAGTGGCACGCTTCAGTCAGCGGCATTAGCCGCACAAGAAATCCATTCCGTACCCATTGCGACCATAGATTCAGGCACCGCGTCAATGGCGCTTGGCTGGCTGGCCGTCATTGCCGCGCGCGCCTCCGAGAGAGAGTTAGGATTCGACGCTATCGTCTCGATGGTGCTGGCAGCCATACCACGAGTGCGCTTGCTTGCGCTGCTTGAGAATTTGGACAACGTGATCAAAGGGGGACGCATCGGCAAGGGCGCCGCGTTGCTAGGCACACTGCTCAGCGTCAAGCCTCTCATCGAGGTTAAGGATGGCGAGGTCATTCCGTTGGAAAAAGTACGCACTTGGCTGAAAGCCCAATCGCGCCTGGTAGACATGACGCAAGCGCTGGGGCCGCTCGATGAGCTGGCCGTCCTCCATACCCATGCGCCCCATGCCGCCCAGCAACTCGCCTCTCAACTCGAGGCGATCTTTCCACGAGAGCGGATGCTGATTGCCGAAGCCGGGGCGGTATTAGGTACGCACGCCGGCCGAGGTGCCGTCGGCGTGGCCGCGTTGTTGCGCGACTCCGGCTAACTCCGAATGTGGTTTTCGTGATAGAATAATCGCCCTAGACATTCACGTATTGAGGGATGCAATCTTGCTGGCTACAGATCAACTGGTTAAAGTCCTGAAGCACGAACTGCAGACAGGCTGTGCTAACCGGGCCGCCATAGGCGGCATCGAGGTCTTCTTGCACCGCTGGCACAGCAATGCGCTTGCGCCGAACGTCAATGACGCCGAGCGAGACTATGTCGCGCGGGTCGCGGGCGCGCTTGACGGGTACGCTAACTGGGCTCCGCCGGATCGCCAGGCGGCGATAGAACACCTTTTGCAGATGATCGCCGCGCTGCCACAACTCTCCGGTCAGGGCGGCTCAACCGATCTGGAATCGCCCATAGTTCTGTCCCCAGCAGAACCGCAGTTGCCCACAGAAGACGCGGCTATCGTCATCGGCGAGGCGGCACGGCATAAAGCGAGCCAGGGCGTCATTACGGCTAGCGGCGGGTACGGCGCTGTGGCCGCCGGTAATACACACGTTGCCAAACAGGCGGTGCGGGAAAGGAACCGGCAATCCCGTTCGCCGCTCACCACCGCTGATCTCTCTGACCCCGTTACGCGTATCCGCGGCATTAGTGATGTGACAGCCAAGAAATTGGAGCGATTAGGCGTCGAGACGGTTGAGGACCTTCTCCACTACTTTCCACGCCGCCATGTGGACTATTCGGCTCTGAAAACGATAGATCAGATATTCTACCGGGAAGAAGTGACGATTATCGGCACGATTACACAGTGCCGCGTTCGCGAAACTCGACGCGGATTCAATATCGTCGAAGCGACATTGAGCGATGAGACGGGCTCGGTCGAACTCCGCTGGTTCAATCAACCGTGGCTGGCGAAGCGCCTCGTGGCGGGGAGACCGATCTCCCTGAGTGGAAAGGTTGACGAATATTTGGGTAAGCTGGTGTTTCAGTCGCCGGCCTGGGAACCTTTGGAGCAGGAAACCCTGAACACCGGGCGCTTGGTGCCTGTTTATCCTCTGACCGAAGGTCTTGGCGCGCGCTCGTTGCGCCAATGGATCAAGTATGCGCTGGACGAGTATCAGGCGCTCATCGTTGACCACTTGCCGTACTATCTCCGGCAACGCGCGGGCCTACTTGACCTGGCAACGGCAATTCACCAACTGCACCTACCGGACAATCCGGCTCTGCTCGAACGGGCCAAGCGGCGGCTCGCGTTCGATGAGTTGTTCCTGATTCAATTGAGTGTCCTGCGTCAGCGCCAGCCCTGGCAAGCGCAGCCTGCGCCGCCCCTTCCCGCCGACGAGCGAACCGTCAGCGCCTTTCTCCGCTCTCTGCCATTCACATTGACCGCCGCCCAGCAGCGAGCCCTTGGCGAGATCAAGCAGGACTTGGCTAAGCCAGTTGCCATGAGCCGCCTCTTGCAGGGCGATGTTGGCTCCGGAAAGACCGTCGTCGCGGCGACCACGGCGCACATTGCCATCGGCAACGGCAAGCAGGTCGCGCTCATGGCGCCAACCGAAATTCTGGCCGAGCAGCATTTTCGCACACTGACCGGCCTCTTCGCGGGCTGGCCGCTAACGATAAGACAACTCGTCGGGTCCATGGGCAAATCCGAAAAGGACTCAGTCAAAGACGAACTGCAATCGGGTGCGATAAATCTTCTCGTCGGCACGCACGCCCTGATACAAGAGGATGTGACGTTCAAGGACCTCGGCCTCGTGATTGTGGACGAGCAGCACCGCTTTGGGGTCGAACAGCGCGCCGCGTTACGGTCTAAGGGCTGGAACCCGCACATGCTCGTCATGACGGCAACTCCCATTCCGCGCACGTTGTCGCTCACCTTATACGGCGACCTCGACCTATCACTGTTAGACGAAATGCCGCCCGGACGACAGCCCATCACGACCCAGTGGATTTCGCCTATCGGCCGCGAGGCAATCTATTCCAAGCTGCGCGGTCAGGTTCGCGGCGGCAGACAAGCCTATATCATCTGCCCGCTCGTGGATGAGTCGGAGAAACTCGAAGCCAAAGCCGCAGTGGCCGAACATCAACGACTGCAGCGCGACATCTTTCCAGACCTCAAGCTCGGCCTTCTGCACGGACGCATGAAAGGTAAGGAGAAGGACACCGCGATGCGTGCCTTTCTCAATGGCGAGTATGATATACTCGTTTCAACGTCGGTGGTCGAAGTCGGCATAGATGTGCCAAACGCCACGGTCATGCTTGTCGAAGGCGCCAACCGGTTTGGCTTGGCGCAGCTGCACCAGTTCCGCGGGCGTGTTGGACGAGGTTCATATCCGTCCTTCTGCTACCTGCTGACCGACGGAAGCTCGGCCGACGGCGACGCGCGGATGAAGATCATCGAGCAAACTCTGGATGGGTTTATTTTGGCTGAAGAAGACCTGAAACTGCGCGGCCCGGGCGAATTCTTCGGAACGCGACAGTCCGGCATGCCCGACTTAAAGATTGCCCAGCTCACCGACAGCTGGATTCTCGACGAGGCCCGTCGTGAGGCTCAGGACGTGCTCAACCGCGATCCACAATTACAAGAATCCGAGCATCAAGGCTTGGCCAAGAAACTTCGCACAGTCTGGCGCGGCGAAGGAGATTTAAGCTAATTGAGAGTGATCGCGGGCACCGCACGCGGACGCCTGCTCAATGCCCCGCAAGGCATGACCACCCGTCCGATGATGGACGTTGTAAAAGGCTCGCTGTTCAACATATTGGAATCGAATTGGGGTATCGGCGACCGAGTCCTCGATCTGTATGCCGGCAGCGGC
>JACQEC010000278.1 GCA_016200765.1 Chloroflexota bacterium
CTCTCACTGAAAGTTAAGGCTCAGCAAACCGCTAAATCGCTGTACCAAGTCAAAACCGATTTGTGGCGCGACTACCTGCGCGCCGAACTGCGTAGCCCCCACATTCCTGCCTTTCAGCCCATCTAAGCGAAAGTCCTAAAGTCCTCGCGTTGAATAAACCGGCGCTGTAGGGTGGATTTTTGATGGATGATTTTTGATTGGTGATTCAATCAAAAATCTAAAATCAACCATCTCAAATTCCCTGAGGGAGGGTAACATGATTGCAGGGCAGTGTCAATTGCCAACGCCTGCAAATTTCCGCTTGCATCGCCCCGCCCTCCATGCTATCATGCCTGCACATTTCCACCGCCTGAAAGGAGTGTTATTATGTCCCGCACCTTCCGTATTCACCCTGCCATCGGCATTGCGCGGCTCGGCGACAGCCCGGACGAGTACTTCGTCGGGGCGGAAGCGCCGGGCGTTCTGCCCTCCCTGGGTGATGGCAAGCGCCGCGACGCGCAGCAGCGCATCAAGCGTCAGGGCGCGCGCTTCCGCATCTATGAATACGAGCCGGACGCATCCGGCACGCTGAAGGCGGCGCGCGAGATCACCGCCGCCGAAGCGCAGATCGAATGGCAAGTGCATCTGGCGAACCGCAAGGCCGCCGCGCCCCGCTTCAACGGCGACACGCGGCGCAACGAAGGCATCCCCGAAGACCGGTTGGTCATTGACGCGGGCGCGCAGACGATCAGCGGGGCCAGCCAGAGCATGAAGCGCATGAGCGGCTCGTTCATGGGCCTCGCCGTGCCGCTGGGCGATCTGCTGACCGACGAGGCGGGCCGCCTGATTGTGCTCGGCGGCTTCGGCCATTCCGAATCCGTGCCGCCGGGCCAGCCGCTCGTCAACTACGCCAACAACGACGGCTGGCACGACGATGTCTCTGACGGCCCCGTCTCGGCGACGGTGCGCCTGCACGGGGACAGTGAAGCCGTCGCGGCTGACCCCGCGCGGCTGTTGGTGGCGCCGCCGGACTACGCGCCGGAGATTCAGAGCATCATCACGCTCTACGACCTCGTCTATCACATGATGGCCAAGTTTGACCCGTCGCTGGGCGTGAGCGCAGATACCCGACTCTCGTTCACGCGCGACATCTTCCCGATCCTGCGCCGCGTCTCCAACATGCACTGGGTCAGCGACAACTCCTCGCGGCATCGCCCCGGCCAGCGCGGCCACTTCATCTCGCGGCTGGACGAACTATCCAGCCGCGCCGAGGAACAGCGCGCGGCGCGCGAAGGGATCTTGCGCCGCCTGCGCAACCCGGACAACCCCAACGCCAGCAAACTCGCCAATATGCCCAAACTGCCCTCGGCGGTCATCGAGGGCGATGTGGCCGGCGCGTCGCTGACCAATGTGCAATACCAGCGCATGGTCAAGTGGGCCAACGGCGAATTCGAGGCCGACTGGCCGGGGCAGGAGCCGCGGCCCGTGCCGCTCGACCAACTGCCGGTGCAGGCCCAGCCCGACGCGCTCGACCGCGCGCCGCTGTTGTCGGCGGTGGGCGCGGGGCGCTACCCGGGCATCGAGGTCGGCAACATCATGCTCGACCCCCAGACCTACGACCCTCAGCGGCTATTCCGCATCAACACAAGCCTACCGGCCGGCGCGCTGACGGCGCAGATGGCCGCGCCGTGGCAGGCCGACTTCCGCGACTGTGAGTTTGAGGCGGGCGGTTACGACTGGTGGCCCGGCCAGCGCCCCAACGAGGTCTGGCGCATGGTGGACGGCGAGTTGAAGCGCGAGCCGTGGCGGCCCCACACCGACGAATGGGTCGTGGACGAGGACCAAGACATCTTGAGCGGGCGGCACACGATGGTCGCCCAATGGTCGGGGCTGGGCTTCATCGTCCGCAAGACCATCGCGGGCGAGGAGAAGTTTGTCGAGGACGAGCGCCGCTTGGCGTGAGCGAGCGGTTTGACGTGGTCGTCGCCGGAGGCGGGCCGGGCGGCGGCGCGGCGGCGATTGCGCTCGCCCGCGCGGGACATTCGGTCGCGCTGGTGGAGCGCTCGAACTATGACCCGCACCCTCCGCCGGCCTGCTTTCCGCCTGGGGGCAGGCTGAACTCTCTGAAACGCACTTCATCTTCAACCCCTACGGACACGGCTGGCACATCGCGCGCAATCGTTTCGACGCGATGCTGGCGCAACGCGCCGAAGAGCAGGGCGCGCGGGTCTATCGCGGGGCTGACGTGACCGCCTGCGCGCCATCTCCCGGCGGCTGGCAGGTGGCGGTCAGCATCGGCGGCCAGCCGAGCGCGCTGAACGCGGCCTTCCTCGTGGACGCCACCGGCCGCGCCGCGTCCGTCGCCCGGCGGCTGGGCGCGCGGCGCGTGACCGCCGACCGTCTGACCGGGATCGCCGGCTTCTTCGCCGACAGGCGCGACCCAGCGGCGCGCGACTCGCGCACGCTGGTCGAGGCGGCGCCGGATGGCTGGTGGTACTCGGCAGAACTGCCGGATGATCGGCTCATCGCCGTCTACCTGACCGATGCCGACCTCCTGCCCAAGGGGCGGCTGGACGTGGGATACTGGCAAGCGCGGCTGGCGCAGACGACCCACACCCGCGGCCGTGTGAGTGGCGGCGCGCTGGAAAGCCTCCGCGCCTTCAACGCGAACAGCAGTCGGCTGGATCGCTTCAGCGGCCCCGGCTGGCTGGCGGTGGGCGACGCGGCGGCGGCGGTTGACCCGCTCTCCTCTCAAGGCATCAGCCGCGCGCTGGAGTCGGGACTACAGGCCGCGCAGGCCATTGAGCAATATCTGGGGGGAAACGCCGAGGGATTGCCCGCGTATGCGCGCTGGCTCGAGCGCGGGTTCGAGGACTACCTGCGGCGGCGGGCGATCTATTACGGGTGGGAACGGCGCTGGCCGGATTCGGTGTTCTGGCAGAGGCGGCAGTAGGGGCTGATGGCTGATGGCAGATAGCCGATGGCTGATGGCCGATGGCTGATGGCCGATGGCTGATGGCTGATGGCTAATGGCAGTTGACTATCTGCTATCTGCCATTCGCTATCAGCCATTCGCTATCGGCCATCGGCCCCGCGCCCTACGCGCGACGAGCCGAGGTGACGCCCGCCATTTCGAGCTCATCCAACTCGCTCTCGCTCAAGCCCAGCCCTCCCAGCACCTCGCGCGTGTGCTCGCCGAGCAGTGGCCCTGCGCGTTCCAGCCGCACCGGCGTCTCCGACAGGCGCACCGGCGAGCCGGTCGCGCGCACCGTGCCCACCTTGCTGTGCGGCAGTTCAACCACAAACTGGCGCGCCTCGATCTGCTCATCGGAGAGGATTTGGTCAAGGCGGTTGAGCACGCCGCACGGCACACCGGCCTGCTCCAACAGCCGGTACCAGTGCTCGCTCGGCTGGGCGGTCGTCACCGCTTCAATCGTCTGCGCCAGCGCCAAGTAGTTGGCGCGGCGCGCCGGCACCGTGGCGAAGCGCGCATCGCTTTCCAGCGGTTGCAGGTTGAGCGCGGCGCAGAACGCTTTCCAGTTGGCGGGGCTGGTCGCGCCGATGGTCACATAGCCGTCGGCGGTGCGGAAGGCTTGATACGGCGCGTTGACGCGGTGCGCCGAGCCAAGCGGCTCCGGCACCTGGCCGTTGGCGAAATAGCCGCTCGTCTCCCACACTTCCAGCGCCAGCGCCGATTCGAGCAGGCTCACGTCAATGAACTGGCCGCGCCCGGTGCGCTCGCGGGCGAAGAGCGCGGCGAGGATGGCGTACGCGCCGAACAGCCCCGCGCTCGGCTCGCCCGTGATAGACATCAGGCCGCTCATGCCCTGCACGATCAGATCGAGCGCTGCGCGCTGGCGGTAGGGGCCGCTCTGCCCAAAGCCCGTCGCCGCGCTATAGATCAGGCGCGGGTTGATGGCGGCCAGCGCCGGGTAAGCGAGCCCGAGGTCGGCCATCGTGCCGGGTCGAAAGTTCTCGACCAGCACATCGGCGGTGCGCGCCAGCGCCTTGAAAATCTCCCGCCCGCGCTCGCTCTTCAGGTTGAGCGTCACGCTCTGCTTGTTGCGGTTGAGCGTCATGAAGCCCGCGCTCTCGCCCTGCACCTGCGGCGCGCTCAAGCGGGTGTAGTCGCCGCCCTGCGGGTTTTCAACCTTGATGACCTCCGCGCCCATATCGCCCAGCAACATGCCGCAATAAGGCCCGGCCATGTAGTTGGCGAGCTCCAGCACGCGGATGCCGTCGAGCGGGTGCTTCAAGGGCGGGTATCGAGGGGTCTGCGCGGATGACATTAAGGCCAATCTCCCCTTCAAGAGATTGCTTGCAAGTCTAGCACCGAAGCGGTTGGAAAACAAAGAAAAGTTCTGCCGTGTCAGGGCGGCGGTTAGCCATAGACCATCCTACGAACCCAAAACCGACGCTGTTGACAGCAAGCGCTATCGCTTGACATTCATAACGCGCCACGTTATTATCAGTGGTGGTGATAAACAGTTTCGCTGACAAAGAAACAGAGAAGGTGTTCAATCGTGAGTTCTCCCGCAAATTGCCACCCAATATCCAGCACTCCACCCGCCGTAAACTAGAAGTGCTCAACGCCGCGCGCACGTTACAAGATTTGCGCGTCCCGCCTTCCAACCGGTTGGAGAAACTCTCCGGCAAGCGACAAGGTCAGCATAGTATTCGCATCAATGAGCAGTGGCGCATTTGCTTTGTGTGGAAAGGCAGTGACGCTTACGACGTTGAAATAGTGGACTATCACTAGAAAGTACACTCCCATGATCGAACGTAAATTACCCCCCATTCATCCCGGCGAGATTCTCGTAGAGGAATTTCTCAAGCCAATGGGCATCAGCCAGTATCGGCTTGCCAGAGATATTGGCGTTCCGGCACGCCGGATTAACGAAATTGTGCTGGGCAAACGCGCGGTGAGCGCGGATACAGCCCTTCGCCTGGCGCGGTATTTCGGGTTGTCTGAGCAGTTTTGGCTCAATCTGCAGGCCCGCTATGACCTAGAAGTAGAGAAAGACCGATTGGCGGACAGGTTAGAACGCGAAGTGCGAGTTTATGCGGGGACGTGAAAACACAGACTATTGTTTGCGACCTCTGTGGCAAGCGCGGCGCGCAAATCCGGCATGTCACGCGCAGTTACGGCAAAGGTGCAAATTTGCTCGTGATTGAAAACGTGCCGATCGTCACCTGTCCTCACTGCGGCGAAAGCTATCTCACGGCAGAGACGTTGCATGAGATTGAACGCATCAAACTGCACCGCCGGAGTTTTGCCAAACCACGTCATGTGGCCGTTGCCAGTTTTGCCTGAACGCGAAGGCCGCGAGGCAAGCCGGTTGACAAACGCACCAACACACTCAAGCATAAGGCGAGAGTCTTCAAATCTATTGACCTTCAGGTAAGGTGGTTAAGGGACAGACCGGCATGGTGAATGAAGCTGAGAATGAGATCAGGGCGACGACGGAGGCGTGCGAAGCCCCGATCCAACGCGCGCCGAACCTGAGTGACATTCTGGGGCGCG
>JACQEC010000267.1 GCA_016200765.1 Chloroflexota bacterium
CCAATCATTACAAGCATGAGAGTGTACGAAGCCATGTCAATGTAAAGCCATTTGTTTGTGGAGAGGTATCTCCGTCGTGAGGCTGGCCAGGGCCTCAAAAATCCCTTGACATGCTGGCAGGATTCCGCTCCTCGCTCGTGGCGGATAGCCATATCCGCCACAGAGGGCCGCTGGATTTGCGACCAGCGGGAGCGAACGTCGTCACCAACAACTTTTGAGGGCCCCGAAAGGTGGCGCATTCACCTCGCACTTGGCGTTTTTGCCCGATTCTTGCTACAATGCAGGCGTTGCCCGGCCCGTAGGTACGCAGTTCTCACGGCCCCGGCTATTACCTGTCCTATTACCTAAAGGAGGAGACCCATGATACGACCCGTTGTTATCGCCCTGCTGGCTCTCGCCGCGCTGCTGGCCGCCTGCGGCGCGCCCTCAACACCCACAACATCCGTCGCGGCGCCCACCGCGCCGCCCCCCGCCACGCCCCTGCCGCCGGTCAAGGAAACGGTTGTCGTCGTCGTCACGCCGACGCCCCAACCGACCGCCGCACCCAAGTTGGGCGGCACGCTCATCGCCGCCCGCGCCGCCGATGCCAAAGGCCTGGACCCGCACAAGCAGACGGCGTTCTCGTCGTTCCGCATGTTGGAGCTGATTTACGACCCGCTGCTCGCGCTGGACAAAGACCTGAAGGTCGTGCCCAACCTCGCCGAGTCGTGGACCTGGTCGGCGGACAGCAAGGCGCTGACCATGAACCTGCGCAAGAACGTCAAGTTCCACAACGGCGACCCGATGACCTCGGAGGACGTGAAGTTCTCGTTCGAGCGCATCCTCGACGAGAAGACGGCAGCGGCGGGGCGCTCGTTCTTCACCGACATTGATACCATCGAGACCCCCGATGCCAATACCGTCGTCTTCAAGCTGAAGAGGCCGAATGGCGCGATTACCGCCGCGATGACCAACCCGAACTCGGCCATCCTGTCCAAGCGGCTGGTCAACAGCGGCGCCGACCCGGCGCGCATCGCCATCGGCACCGGCGCGTTCAAGCTGGTCAACTGGGAGCCGGACAAAATCTTCAAGGTCGTCGCCAACCGCGATTTCTGGATTCCCGGCCTGCCGCGTCTCGACGGCATCGAGTTCCGCACCATCCCCGACGAGTCCTCGATATTGGCCGGCCTGCGCGCCCGCACCATTGACTGGGCGCTCATCAACGACCCGCGCGCGGCGATTCGCGCGGGCGCGGGCGCAGGCAGCGGCCTGACCGTCATGCGCTCGCCGGCGCTGGCTTATCACGTGCTCCAACTCAACGCCGGCCGCCCGGTGTTCGCCGATGCGCGGGTCCGGCAGGCCGTCTCCTGCGCGATTGACCGTCAAGAAGTGCTGGACACCGCCTCGCTGGGCGAAGGCGAGGTGACCGGCCCGGCCACACCGCCCTTCTACCGCGTCTCGCTCAACGACTTGAGTTGCTACAAGAAGGATGTAGAGAAGGCCAAGAAGCTGCTGGCCGACGCGGGCAACCCGGTGGTGAAGTTCAAAGTCATCGCCGCGAGTGACGAGCCGCCCACCGCAGTCGCCGAAGCGCAGAACATTCAGGCGCAGTTGAAGAAGATTGGCGTCGAGGTGGAGATTGAAACGCTTGAACTGGGCGTGTATGTCAAGCGCTGGCTGGACGCCGACTTTGACGCGGCGGTCGCGCTGAACGGCGGCAACCCCGACCCGGACATCATGTTCTTCCGCTACTGGCACAGCACCGGCAACCTGAACAAGGTCGCCGCGTACAAAAACGCCGCGATTGACAAACTGCTGGAAGACGGGCGCACCACCGCCGACCCGGTCAAGCGCAAGGAGATTTACGCCAGCGTTCAGAAGAGCCTGACCGAAGCCGCGCCGTGGGTCTGGCTGTACGTCGGCTACGAGTACCGCATCATGCAGCCGTCGGTCAAGGGCTTCACAGCGCTCTCCAACGGCTCGCTGATTTACCTGCGCGAAGCGTGGCTGGACAAGTAATTTCAGGTTGAGCTCTCCCTCCGGGGAGTTGCACCACTCACCGCGGAATCCCCGCGCCCGGCGGCGGCAGGGACTCCGCGGTGAGCGGCTTTCAACCGCGCCGCTCCAAGTCTGACCCCATGCGCCGCTTCCTGATCCAGCGCCTGCTCGCCTTTGTGCCGACTCTGGTGGGTATCTCCATCGTCGTGTTTTTGGTCATGCGCCTGATTCCGGGCGACACCATCAGCGCGATGATCGGCACACAGTACAAACTGACCGAGGCGCAAGCGGCGGCGCTGCGCGCCTACTTCGGCCTCGACAAGCCGCTGCCAGAACAGTACCTCATCTGGCTGACCGCGGCGCTGCGCGGCGACTTCGGCTACTCGGTGCGCAGTGGACAGCCGGTGCTTCCGGAAATCCTGAACCGCTTCCCACTGACGCTGGAGCTGGCTCTGCTGGCGATGATGATTGCGCTGGCTATCGGCCTGCCGCTGGGCGTGGTTTCGGCGGTCAAGCGTGATTCGCTGATTGACCTGAGCGGGCGGCTGTTCGCGCTGATCGGGCTGGCCCTGCCGAACTTCTGGCTCGGCACGCTGTTGATTCTGGTCCTCTCGGTCGTCTTTCAAACCTTGCCAAACTCCGGCGACTACACCGACCTGTTGGAAGACCCGCTCGCCAACCTGAAGCAGATGCTTTTCCCGGCCATCACGCTGGGCTTTGCCTTCTCCGCCTCCATTCTGCGCGCCACACGCTCATCACTGCTGGAGGAGCTGCAGCAGGACTACGCCCGCACCGCGCGCGGCAAGGGGCTGCGCGAGCGGCGGGTCATCGCCGGGCACTGCCTGAAGAACGCGCTGATTCCGATCATCACCATCGCGGGCGTCGAAATGGGCTACTTGTTCGGCGGCGCGGTGATTGTCGAAGAGATTTTCACCCTGCCCGGCATTGGGCGGCTGCTGCTCAACGCCATCAGCCAGCGCGACTACGCCGTGGTGCAGGGCACCATCATGTTCATCGCCTTCAATTTTGTGCTGATTAATCTGCTGGCAGATTTAGCCTACGCGTTTGTCAACCCGCGCATCCGCTATGATTGAGAGCTGACGCGCGAAACACGATGAGGGGCCGCATTCCCATTTTACGCATCAGGCTGCGCGTCTTCCGCCACCCCAGCGCGGGGTTGGGGTTGGCGCTGGTGCTGGCCTATTTGCTGGTGGCCGTGCTGGCCGGCGTCCTCTCGCCCTACTCGCCGATCGAGCAGCACGCCGCCGACCGGCTGCAGGCGCCCAACAGCCGCTACCTGCTCGGCACGGACGAGTTCGGGCGCGACATCTTCAGCCGTCTGCTGCACGGCGCGACCAACTCACTGCGCGTAACGACGGTGGCCGTGGCGGCGGCGACGCTGCTCGGCACGACGCTGGGCATGATTGCCGGTTATACGGGCGGCTTGACCGACAACGCCATCATGCGGCTGATGGATCTGTTCTTCGCCTTCCCGGCCATTCTGCTGGCGCTGGCGATTGTGGCGGCGCTGGGGCCGGGCGCGGGCAACACCATTCTGGCCATCGCGGTTGTCTATATGCCCATCTTCGCGCGGGTCTCGCGCGGGCCGGTGTTGGCGACGAAGGCGATGGAGTTTGTCACGGCGGCGCGCTGTATCGGGGTTAATCACCCGCGCATTCTGCTGCGCCACATCCTGCCGAACATCACCGCCCCGCTGATTGTGCAGGTGAGCCTCGCGCTTTCGTGGGCGATGCTCACCGAGGCGTCGCTCAGCTTTCTGGGGCTGGGCACGCGGCCGCCAGAGCCGTCGTGGGGCAGCATGTTAAGCGACAGCCGGAGGCTGATCGAGCTCGCGCCGTGGATGGCGGTCTCGCCGGGGTTCGCGATTATGCTCGGCGTGCTCGGCTTCAACTTGCTCGGCGACGGCCTGCGCGATGCGCTCGATCCAAGGTTGAGGAAATAAGATGCCATCCGTCTATCTGGAAGACCTGACGTGGGATGAGGCCGAAGCGGCCTTTCGGCAGATAGCGACGGTGCTGCTGCCGGTGGGCGCGATCTTGAAAGAGCACGGCCCGCACCTGCCGCTCAAGACGGACTACTTGCTGGCGCGCGACCTCGCGCGGCGGGTGGCCCAGCAGGCCGAGGTCATCGTCTGCCCGCCGCTCACTTTCGGTTATTACCCCGCGTTTGTCCACTTCCCCGGCAGTACCAGCCTCTCGGCGGACACGTTCCGCGAGATAATCGTCCAAATTGTCGAATCGCTGGCGCGCAACGGGGCGCAGAGGTTTGTGGTGTTGAACACGGGCGTCAGCACCACCGGCCCGCTGACCGTCGCGGCGAACAACCTCGCGTCGCGCGGCATCGTCATCGCGCTGGCCAATATTCTCGATCTAGGGCGCGCGGCGGATGCGGTGCTGGAAAGCCGCATCGGCTCGCACGCTAACGAGCACGAAACCTCGATGGTGCTGGCGATTGACGCTTCGGTCGTGCGCGCCGATAAGCTGGCGGCTGAAATCCAACCGTGGATGACGGAGATGCGCCAGCCGGTGCGGCAGGCAGGGCCGCTCTTGCGCCAACCCGGACGTGCGGGCGTGTTCTGCCCATCGGGCGTCATCGGCGACCCGACGCGGGCTACCGCCGAGAAGGGCGAAGCGATTCTATCGGCGATGGCGGCGGATGTGGCGCGCTTCTGCGGCGAGTGGCGGGCCGTCTGACCATGAAGAGGCAGACAATGTTGAGCGTTACGGGTTCGGCGTTTACGCGACAACGCGACAACGCGCAACGCATAGCGTGCCGCCTCGCCCTGATGGGCATCGCAGCGCTTGCCATCTCCGGCTGTGACATTACGGGGCCGACTCTACCGCTGGAAGCGCAACAGAAGATTATCTCGCAGTATGAGATGCGCGGCAGTACGGCGGTACGGCGCGCCGTGCGCCTTGAAATCGTGGGCGCCGGCAAGCCGACCGCGCTCCCGAAGGATAACGAGGTGGATCAGGTCGTCTGCGTCAAGGTTCGCTTTGAGGATGACGTGAACCAGACGGGGAATTATACGCCGCGCGTGCGGAGCGTCGTCGCCAAGCGCAACGCGGGTGAGTGGGTCGCGCCCACCGAGTCGGAGGCGGATTGGCGGGAATACGGCTGTCCGCCGGACAAGTTTGAGCGCCAGTAGCCGACGTGACGCGCATAGGGAGCGTAGGCTTCAGCCGGTCGGTGAACTGGTGCGCCCCTGCGCAAACGTGTGGTAACCTGTCCGGCTGAAGCCTGCTCTCCAACTGAACGACTGGCTACGTCCGCAGGCGCGGGTCAATCAGCCGGTAGAGCGCGTCGAGCAAGAGGTTGATCACCATGAAGGTCGCGCCGAGCATCAGCAGGAGCGTGGTTGCGGCATAGGCATCACCGCGGAAGAGCGCGTTCAGGAGGAGCACCGCCGCGCCGCCCTGCCAGCCGAAGTACGCCTCGACGACCGGCAGGGTGCTGAGCGAGAAGCGCAGGGAGACCGCCACGGCGGTGAGGATTGAAATGGCGGCGTTGCGGAAAGCGTGATCGCCGAGCACGGCTGACCAGCGCAGTCCCTTGGCCTTCGCGGTGCGGATAAAGTCCTGCTCCAGCACGTTGGACAGCGCGGAGAAGGTGATGCGCGAGACGTACGCCAACGGCCGCGCGGCCAGCACCAGCGCCGGCAGCAAGAGATGGTTATCCCAGCCGAAGCCAAACACCGGCGCGATCTGGATGTCGGTGCGTTGGTAGAACGCTACCGCCGCCAACTGCAAGAAGACCGCCAGGAAGAAACTCGGTGTGGAGATGCCGGCCAGTGACAGTCCCCACGTCACTCCGGCCAACTTGCTGTGGCGCTTGAGCGCGCTGACCCCGCCGAGCGCCACGCCGATCAGAGACCCCACGGCGACGGCAACCAACAACAGCCCCATGCTCTTCGGATACGCTTCGAGCGCGAGCTCGCCGATGGGGCGCGGCGTGCCGCGGTTGCCCAGCACCGACGCGACGGTCGTATCGCCGAGTTTGTCGTTGAGCAGGTCGCTCACGTACTTCGTGGAATTGGCGAAGGCGTCGCCGGCCATCTCCGGCACGGTGGCATGGCGTTGCGCGCCGCGCGCCGCGACGAGGCCGAAGTTGGTCAGGTAAACAATCATCGCGAGTGTCAGCAGGATGAAAGCCAGCCGCCGCGCGAGGAAGCGAATCACGGCTGACAGTATAAGCGAGGAAAACGCCAAATCCCAAATCCTTATGGGTATAACGCAAAGTGCACTTCAGTCAGGGAACAGGCCTCAACCCGCTTCAGCGGGTTTTCTATTCATAGCAGGCGGTTGGAAACCGCCTGCTTGGTCGCCCTTGCGGCAAATAGCCGATCGCTGATGGCTATATGCCATTAGCCATCGGCCATTCGCGATTTGCTTATCCGCCCCTTCTATCGCACAATGACCACCATCCACTTGCGCTGTTGCCCATCGCGCCTATGACCGCTTCCACTCAACCAATGCAACCGATCACCTACCGCCAGGGCGCCGCGACAACCCGCTGGCGCCGGGCGCGCGCGCCGGGCAACCTGCCGCTCGCGCTCGGCACCCTGCTGGTCACGGCTCTGGTGCTCGCGGCGATTTTCGCGCCCCTGCTGACCACGCGCGACCCTCTGCAAACGAACACTCTGCTGAAGATCAAGGGCGAGTACATTCCCTCGCCGTTCGCGCCGGGCGTGGCGAACTTTATGCTCGGCAGTGACCAACTGGGGCGCGACATCTGGTCGCTGTTATTGTACGGGGCGCAGCAGACGCTCTTGATGGGGTTCATCGTGGCGCTGGCGCGGATGGTGATCGGCCTGCTCATCGGCTTGAGCGCGGGCTGGAAGCGCGACAGCGCGCTTGACCACCTGCTGATGGCCTTCGCGCAAGCCTGGTCGGCCTTCCCCACCCTGATCCTCGGCATCATCGCGATCCTCGCTTTTGACATCCGCACCGGCTTCTTTGCGTTCACGGTCGGCCTGTGCCTGACCGGCTGGACGGAAATCGCCCAGTTCGCGCGCGCGGAGACCATCAGTCTGCGTGAGCGCCCCTTTATCGAGGGCGCGCGCGCCGTCGGCCTCAACGATGTCAATCTGGTTCTGCGCCACATCATGCCAAACATCCTGCCGACGCTGGCGATGATGATCGCGCTGGAGATGAGCGCGGTTCTGCTGTTGTTGGGCGAACTGGGTTTTGTCGGCGTGTTCGCGGGCGGCGGCATCCGCGACATCGAGGTCTCGCCCGGACGGCAAGGCGCCACCTCGGTCACCACCTTCTTCTCCGCGCCGGAATGGGGCGCGCTGTTGGCGGGCGGGCGCGGCGCCGTGTTTGGCGCGACGTGGATCATCGTCTATCCGGCTATCGCCTTTCTGTGGGCGGTGGCGGGTTTCAACCTGATGGGCGAGGGACTGCGGCAGGTTCTGGAGCGGCGCGAGGTCGCGCTGGTGCGGGTTCTGAAGTGGCGCTACGCCGTCGGGCTGGCGGCGGCCTTCGTCGGGTTGAACTTCGTCACCAGCCAATTCGGCCCCTCCGCCGAGTTTGCGCGCATGGCGCGCGCCTTTGATGAACAGCAGACCCTGCGCACCATTCAGGTGATTGCCAACCCGCAGTTCAAGGGGCGCAAGGCGGGCACGCCCGAATACGATCAGGCCGCGCAATGGGTCGCGGAGCAGTTCAAAGCGGCCGGACTACAGCCCGGCGGCACCGATGGCTACTTCCAGCCGTTCCCGTTGAACTGGGTTGACCTGAAAGAGACGCCGGCGCTCGGGTTGCTCGATGGGCAGGGCGGTCTGGCGCGCGCGCTACAGTGGAAGCAAGACTTCCGCGTCTCGGTCGGCGGGCAGGCCGGGCCGGGGAGCGGCGCGGCGCAAGTCGTTTTCGCCGGATGGGGCGCGGCAGAAGCCGACTATAGCGACTACGCGCTGGAGACCGAGGGCAAGGTGGTGATGGTGCTCCAGCCGGACTTTCAAAACAACCGCACCCTGCCCATCCGCCGCACGCGCGGCTCGCAGGAGACGGCCATCTTCAAGAAGGCCGCGGCCATCCTGACCGTCGCCCGCGACGACGCGCGCATGGACTTCAAAGGCTCGTACATTACGAACCTCGCGGACAAGAACATCCCGACGTTCACCATCAGCCGCGCCGCCGCCGACCTCCTGCTGGCGGGCACGGGCCGCACCATCGCAGAACTCTACGCGGAGTACGACGGCAAGGCGCAGGCGCGGGTGGACGCGCGCGAGCAGTTGAAGCAGGCCGACGCGGCTTCTTTCTTGACCCAGAGCCGCGTGCGCTTCAGCCTGTACCTACAGCCGGTCGAGCAGAAGCAGACAGCCAACGTGCTTGGCGTATTGCCCGGCGCCGACGAGAACCGCAAGGACAAGGCGCTGGTTATCGGCGC
>JACQEC010000020.1 GCA_016200765.1 Chloroflexota bacterium
GCAACCCTTGCCCTCGCACAACATGCAGTCCATGTCCACCTCGATGCTCGGCTCCGTGAACGGAAAGTAACTGCCGCGGAAGCGCACGCGCCGCGCGTCGCCGTACATCATGCGCGCGAACTCGCTGAACACGCCCTTCAGGTCGGCGAGCGTGATGTGCTTGCCGACGGCCAGCCCTTCGACCTGATGGAACATGAACTCACTGCGCGCCGTCACCTGCTCGTTGCGGAAGACCAACCCCGGCAGGATCACGCGAATCGGCTGTGGGCAATACTGGCGCATGGCGTGTATCTGCCCGGGCGAGGTGTGCGTGCGCAGGATGACGTTGGGGGTTGTGGTGTAGAGCGTGTCCTGCATATCGCGCGCGGGGTGGTGCGGCGGGATGTTGAGCATTTGGAAGTTCATCTCGTCCGTCTCAACCTCGCGCGCGCGATAAATCTGGAAGCCCATCAACCCGAAGATGCGGGCGATGTCGCGCAGGGTCTGCGTGCTAAGATGGAGCCGTCCCGGCTGGCCGGGGCGGCCCGGCAGGGTCACATCCACCGACTCGCGCTGAAGCGCCTGTTTCAACGCCTGCTCTTTCAGCGCAATCGCCTGCGCGTCATAGGCGGTCTCCAGTTCGCGCTTCAACTGGTTCGCCGCCTGACCGAAGGCGGGCCGCTCCTCTCGTGGCAGTGTGCCCACCGTGCCCAGCAGGGCGGTCAGCGAGCCTTTGCGGCCCAGCACGGCGCTGTGCCACTCGTCGAGCGCGGTCAGGTTGGCGGCTTGGCGCAATTGGTCGAGCGCCTCGGCGCGCAGGGCAGAGAGTTGTGATAGCATATGGGTTCCTTCTGGCCTTGAAGAATTTTGGATTTTTGATTGAAGCACCCAATCAAAAATCTAAAATCAACCATCAAAAATAAAAAACGCCCTCGCCCCAAAAGGGACGAGAGCGACGGCAGACCGGTTGGCCTGCGCTTGCACCCGTGGTACCACCCACGTTTCCTCGCCGCGCGGCGAGGACGCTTGTTGCGCCCTTAACGCTGGACTGCGGGTGGGCCTACTTGACGCGCAACGCGCGTTTCAGCCACCGGCTCGGGAGTGAACTTCGGCGGGTGTCGTCTGGGGAGGCTCTCAATCGCCGACCTCCGTCCCTGTCAGATGGGCTCCGCGTACTCTCTCCGTCGTCGCCGTTAGGAGGATTATAACAGCAGAATCAGGCGCGAGGCAAATTCGCGCGGTCAGCGCCAGACGCTGTTACCTGTGTCCCAACGACGGCGTTCCATAAGCGCCCGGCAAGTGCTCGTGGTGCGCTGTCACCTGATGTGGATCTTCGCCACTATGACCGCAGGGATCCACATGCACATTGATCGCCGCCAGCGCGCACAGCGTGCACATTGCTCACGCCAGGCACGACAGCCGCCCGCTCGATTCCATCTACCACTTCGGGCTCTATTGCGTCTATCAAGCGATGCCACATCGTTAGCGCCGTATCTTTGACGATCAAGAGGATGGCGAACGTGACGAGCAGCCCGACAATGGGATCCGCGACTGGAAAGCCGAGGAGAACTCCGATGGCCCCGAAAAGCACGGCCAAAGAAGTGATACCATCCACGCGCGCATGTTGCCCGTCTGCGATCAACGCCGCCGAGCCGATCTCACGACCAATGCGGATGCGGAAAATGGCGACGGCTTCGTTGCCGAGGAAGCCAACGACAGCCGCAACCATGACCCATTCGATGTTCCGCAGCGGTTGCGGGTTGACAAGCTTGAGATAGCTTTCGTACGCCGCAACCAGCGCGCTGAAGAAGATCATCGCCACGATGATCACGCCCGCGACATCTTCCGCGCGGCCATACCCGTAGGTATAGCGGCGGTTGGCCACTCGCCGCCCCAGCACAAAAGCGATTCCCAGCGGAACGGCCGTTAAAGCGTCGGAGAAATTATGGATGGTGTCGGCCAGCAGACCCACGCTGCCGCTGATGAACACGATCACAATCTGAAACGCCGCGGTGGCACCCAACCCCAGCAGCGAGACTTTCAGCGCCCAAATGCCGCGTTCGCTTGTTTCCAGCGCCTCGTCTACTTGCGCTTCTCCGTGGCTATGACCGTGCAGAACAAATAATTGTTTTAACCAACCCAGAAGTCCATGTTCGTCCGTGTGCGCATGTTCGTGAGTGTGGCCATTAGCGTCCTCGTGTGCGTGACCTGCATGTTTATGTCCCACTGGTTTCATCGTCGCCCCTGTTTTCGCGACATAGCATTTTCTTGAACATTCACTGTGTCACATATCAACTTGCATTTTACATCGCGTGTCTCACATCAGCAATTCTCAATTTGAAGCACGCCAGCAAGCGCCCCTTGTTCCTTCCCTCCCCGCCGTGCTATACTCTCACCTGTGACGCGCATCCCCAATCTCAAATCGAAAATCTGAAATCCGATGACCAACCGTCTTTCCAACCGCACCGCGATCATCACCGGCGCGGGGCAGGGTATCGGCGAGGCCATCGCGCGCCGCTTTGCCGAAGAGGGCGCGCGCGTGGTGATCGCCGAACTGAACCCACAGACCGGCGCCGCGGTCGCCGCCGACCTGCGCGCCCACGGCCACGAGGCGTGGTTCATCCCGACCGACGTCGCCGACAGCGGCTCGGTCAAGCGCATGGTCGAGCGGGCCGCCGCGCAGGCCGGCCCGCCCGATATCATCGTCAACAATGCGGGCATCACCGTGTTCAACGAGCCGCTCAAACTGACGGACGACGAGTGGCGGCGCTGTTTCGCGGTTGACCTCGACGGCGTGTGGTACGGCTGTCGCGCGGTACTGCCTTTCATGGTCGAGCGGCGGCGCGGCAGTGTGATCAACATCGCCTCGGTGCACTCGTTCCAGATTATCCCGCACACCTTCCCGTACCCGGTGGCCAAGCACGGCGTGCTCGGCCTGACCCGCGCGCTGGCCATCGAGTACGCGCCGCTGGGCATCCGCGTCAACGCCATCGCGCCGGCCTACATTGACACCGCCATCAACCGCGCCTACTTCGCCGCCTTTCCCGACCCGGCCGCCGAGCGCCGCCGCGCCGAGAACCTGCATCCCCTCAAGCGCATCGGCACGCCCGACGAGGTCGCGTGGCCGGCGGTCTTTCTGGCTTCGGACGAGGCGAGTTTTATCACGGGCGAATGTCTGATGGTGGACGGCGGGCGCTCGATCCTGTTCCATGAGTGAGGTCGCCTTGAACGAGCTTGATGGTATCGCGCAGAAAATTATGAACGCTCTCGAAGCCAAGAACGCCGCCCGCGAGCAGGCGCTGGCGGTCAGCCGCAAGGTCATCCAGCACTGCGCCCATACCATCCGCGCCGCCCATCGCGCGGAGTTTGACGACGCGGCGAACCTGCTGGCGCAGGCGCGCGAAGCCGCCCGCCAGATGAGCGACGGCGCGCGCGCGCATCCCGACCTCTACTACGCCGGCTACGTGCAGGACGCGCTGAAGGAGTTCGCTGAGGCGAGCATCGTCCTCGCGCTGGTGCAGGGCCAGCCCCTGCCCGACCCCGACGCGCTGGGCGTGGAGTACGCGGCCTACCTCAACGGCATGGGCGAGGCCGCGGGCGAACTGCGCCGCCACGCGCTCGACCTGATCCGTCAGGGGCGCACGCGCGAAGCCGAGACGACCTTGCAGATGATGGAGGATATTTTCAGCGTGCTGGTCACCGTGGATTTTCCCGACGCGATCACCGGCGGCCTGCGGCGCACAGCCGACATGGTGCGCGGCGTGCTGGAGCGCACGCGCGGCGAGGTGACGATGGTGATGAAGCAGGAGGAACTGCAAGCCGCTTTGAAGGCGGCGCGTTAGGCCATGCCCCCGCATCCTGAGTCTAGCACCTTGAGCCTGTCGAAGGGCGCTGGTCATGCCCCCACATCCTGGACCTAGCATCCTGAACCTGTCGAAGGGCGCCGAGTCGCTTATCCGCGCCTCGGACATCGGCCTCTATGTGTTCTGCGCGCGCGCGTGGCGGTTGAAAGCCGAGGGCTACGAGTCGGCCAATCTGGGCGAGATGGCCGCCGGACGCTCCGCGCACCGGGCGCATGGCGAAGCCGTCGCCGCCTATCAGCGCGCGCGGCAGTGGAGCCGGGCTTTGTTTGCGCTGGCGCTGGTCGCGCTGGTGCTGTGGTTGCTCGCGCGATGAACCGGCTCGTAAGGAGTAAGGAGTAGGGAGTATGGAGTAAGGGATAGAAACGACAGCAACCGGAGGCCCAGAAACAGACTTACTCCCTACTCCTTACTCCCTATTCCCTACTCCCTATTCTATGAACCAACTGCTCGGCCCGCTCATTCTCGTCATGCTCGGCGCGGCGGTGGTGCTCTGGTGGCGCGCGCGCGGCGGGCGCGAAGCCGCCGGATTGCCCTCCGGCCGTGTGGTCTATGCCGACACCGGTGCGTGGCAGAAGAACGAGCGCCCGCTCTTCTCAAAACGCCACAACCTGACGGGCAAACCCGACTACCTTGTGCGCGAAGGCGCCAGCCTGATCCCCGTCGAGGTCAAGTCACGCGCCGCGCCGGATGCGCCGTACCTATCGCACGTCATGCAGTTGGCGGCCTACGGCCTGCTGGTGGAAGAGGCGCTTGGCGCGCCCGCGCCCTATGGCCTGATCCACTACCGCGACCAGACCTTCCGCGTGGATTTCACCCCCGCCCTGCGCCGGGAACTGCTGGCCCTGCTGGCCGAGATGCGCCGCGGCCAACGCGCCAAAGCCGTGCACCGCAATCACAGCCAGCCCCAGCGTTGCGCCCACTGCGGCTATCAAGCGGTGTGCGGCGAGAGTCTATGAACCGTTCGACAGGCTCACGATGAACCGTTCACGTCCTGAGCCTAGCACCCTGAGCCTGTCGAAGGGTGTTGAAGGGCTGCGTCCTGAGCCTGTCGAAGGGCCGCGTCCGGGGCGCTGACCGTCTCGGCGCCATTGGCTGCCGCGGCCTTCTGCTCCATCGTCGCCAGCGTGCGCGCGACCTCCTCCACCGCCATCCGCTGTTTGCGGTAGAAATCCGATTCCGAAATCGCCAGCCGGTCCGCAATCTCGCGGATGCGCCTGCCCTCGATGAACTTCATGGTCAGGATGTTATACAGCACCCACTCGCGCAGGCGCAGATCAGGCTCGCCTTCGGGCTTGAGCAGTTCGATGGCTTCCAGCAAGATCGAGCGCAGAGCCTTGATCGGCGACTGGTCGTGCTGGCCCAGCGCCTCGCGCACGACTTGCAGGTCCAACAGCGGCGACTCGCTCAATTTGGGCCCGCCCCAGTAATGGCTTAGCGCCTCGCGCACCCACTGCGGGAAGTCCGGCGACGCGGCCTTGCTCTCGGCGACAGCCTGCGTGGAGCCGGCGTAGGGGGTCAAACTGCGGTAGCGCTGGAGCGACTCGATTTCGGGGCGCAGTTCTTGCAGGGCGCCAAAGATCACGGCCTGCACGCGCCGATCTTCAAGCGTGCGCTCGGCCTGCCGGGCCAACTGCGCCGCCGTATCGCGCTCGCGCGCGCTGATCGCCTCCAGCGAGAGCGGGCTATCCAGCCCCAGCACGCCGAGCACTATCTCGCCACTGCGATTAAATAGCGGGCGCAGCCAGACGCCGCCCAGCGTGATGAACTCCTTGCGCGCGGCCTGCACGGTGGCCTGCACGTCGGCGTCGCGGATCATCTCCTGCGCGGTGTTGCGCGACCCCACCCACGACTCTAGCCTCAGGTGGCCGTCGTCGGCGGCCAGCACGAACCCCTGTCGCGCGCGCAGGACGTCGCACAGGGCGGCGAGGATATTTTCGAGCAGTTGCATCTGGTCGCTGTGCGTCAGCAGGCGCTCGTCCAGCCGCTGGAGCCACGCCACCTCGCGCCGGTCTTCCCAATCGGACAGGACATCCAGGATCGGGCTGGCCAGCGCGACGATGACCTGAAAGAGCACGAGGCTGATAATCGCCGCGAAGATGACCAGCGAATCGGGCGGCAGGCCCAACAGCGCCTCGAAGCGCGGCACAATCAGAATCAGGCCGATGGCGGCGGTGCCCATCAGCGGCCCCTGCACCAGATACTTGATCAGGTTGCGCTTGACGACGCGGTCCGGCTCCATCGCGCCGTAGTACGAAACCGAGTAGGCCATGACCAGCATCATCAGCGCGATGCCCGTGTTGCCCGCCAGCGACAGCGCCAAGACCCAATCGGCGGAGAGCGCGGCCTGCGAACCGGCCAACAGCAGGTAGGGGAACACGCCGAGCGCGGGCGCGGCCAGCGAGATCAACAGATAGGTCAGGCGGCGGCGCGAGGTCGAGGTCAGACAGCGGTGGCGCGCCCAGAGCGTGTTAAAGAAGCCCAGCCCGACCGTGATCAGGAAGTAGAGCGTGAAGACCCAGAAGTACGGCCCGGCGGCAAACTGGGGCGCGAAGGGAAAATAGATTTCGTCGCGCACAATCAGGTCGCTGTTGACCGCGAGCAGGAAGAAGCCCAGCCCGATCAGATAACTGGCCGCCGTGAGCGCGCGCCGCCACGCCGAAAAGACGTTGGTCGTGCGCAGGAGCGCGTCGGAGAAGTGCAGGTAAGCGGCCGGCACCAACGCGATGCCAATCCACTGGAAGCGCAGCCAGAAGATCGCCGCGGGCACGTCGCGCACGCGCGCCAGCAGCACGTCGCCCGCGTTGACGATGGCGGTCAGCGCCATCAGCGCGGCGAAGCCTTTCGCGACCGCGTGGCGCGGGTTGCGGCCGGCGATGTAAGCGAACAGCGAGCAGGCGATAATCACGATCGCCGAAGAGGTGATCAGATTGATAATCGCCAGCACAGAAGTCAGGGTGATTTCGGGCATAATGGCGCAAACGGGGAGTAGGAAGTAGGGAGTAGGGAGTAAGGGATGGTCTGTTGCACCTGATCACGCGCCAGCGGCGACCCTACTTCCTACTCCTTACTCCCTACTTCCTATTCCTTACCTCAAGACCCACACCGCATAGAGCAAGGCCGCCGGAAACGCAAACAACAGGCTGTCAATCCGATCCAGCACGCCGCCGTGGCCCGGAATCAGCCCGCCGGAATCCTTCGCGCTGACCTGCCGCTTGATGAGGCTCTCGGCCAGATCGCCGATCATCCCGGCGACAACCACCAGCGCGCTCAAGACCGCGCCATGAACCAGTGTCAGACCCGGCAGCGCCGCCGAGGCCCACAGCACGCCGACCAGCCAACCCGCCGCCCCGCCCGCCAGCGCGCCTTCCCACGACTTCTTCGGGCTGATGCGCGGCGAGAAGCGGTGGCGGCCATAGCGCGTGCCGACAAAGTAGGCGGTGGTGTCGGCGGTCCAGGTCGCGAACGCGGCCAGCGCCGATAACTTGAGGCCGTTGTCCAGTTCGCGCAGGAGCAGAAACTGCGCGAGCAGGCCGCCGATATAAAGGGCGCCGGCCAGCGTCAAGGCCCAGTTGACGAGCGCACCGCCGAGGTCGGCGGCGAAGAGCGGGTAGGCCAGCGTGAGCATCACGAACAGCGGCAGGCTGGCGCGCAGAATTTGGTCGTGGGGCCGGGCGGCGTCCACCAACAGCAGCACGATGAGGACAAAGCCCCACAGCCGCTCCGGGCGATAGCCGCCGCCCCGCATCAGGTCGTCAAACTCATAGGCGGCCAGCACGGCAACCCCCAGAATCAAGATGAAATAAAGCCAGTCCCCGAAGTAAGCGGGAATCGAAACGAGGGGAATGAGGATGGCGCCGCTGATTATCCGGCGGAGGATCATGCTACGTCCGTGAGGAGCAGGGAATAGGCAGTAGGGAGTAGGGAGTAAGGGGTTGCCGTCGTTGCCATCCCTTACTCCCTACCCAGATGAGGAAGTTGCTCAAGCGCATCTCCCCGGCGGTGCGAATCACCAGATCAGGGTCAGGCGCGCCCTGCGTGTATAGAGTGCGGCTGAATAGGCTTTCGTCCACCGCGGCGGGAGCGACGCCTTCGGCAAGCAGTCGCCGCACGGCGTCGAGGATTTCGGCGCGCCCGCCATAATTGAAGGCCACGTTCAGAATGATGCGGTCATTGTTCCGGGTCAGTTCAATCGCCTCGCGCACCTGCGCTTGCAGGTTAGGCGGGATATCTTCCAGCCGGCCGAGGTGCCGCAGTTGCACGCCGTTCTTGTGCAGTTCCTTGACCTCGCGCTTGAGCATCATTTCGAGGATGCCCATCAGCCCCTCCACCTCTTCAGAGGGCCGCTTCCAGTTTTCCGTTGAAAAGGCGTAGAGCGTCATCATCTTTACGCCATACTCGGCGCCGCACTCGAGGATGGGGCGTATATTCTCGGTGCCGGCGCGGTGTCCGGCCAGGCGCGGCAGGGAGCGCTGTTGCGCCCAGCGCCCGTTGCCATCCATGATGATGGCGACGTGATAGGGGATGCGCGTCAATTGGGGTTTGCTGTCTGTCATGGTAACGCCTGCGCCCATTATGCCACCAATCAGATGATCGGGCAAACGGGATTCAACGGATTAGAATAACGGATTAACGGATTTGATGCGTTTTATTGGGGAGGGCTGGTCAGCCGAAGGCGGGCGCTCCATGCCGCAGACCACGCCACTGTGCCGCGCTCCCATCCGTTAATCCGTTATCTCAATCCGTTGA
>JACQEC010000021.1 GCA_016200765.1 Chloroflexota bacterium
CCTCATGCGCGGCGGCAAGCCGGTCTATGATGGCCGCATCGCGTCGCTCAAACGCTTCACCGAGGACGTGCGGGAGGTCAATACGGGCTTCGAGTGCGGCGTGATGCTTGAGGGCTGGGAAGACGTTAAGCTCGGCGATAAGATCGAGTTTTACCACAAAGAGAAGGAAGCGTAGCGCATGGCGACAACACGCCGCCAGCAGCGTGTGAACCACCTGTTACAGCACGAATTGAGCAGTCTGCTGGAATTTAAGTCAAACGACCCGCGCCTGCAAGGGCTTACGGTCAGCGCCGTCGAGGTATCGCCTGACCTGAAACACGCGCAGGTCTTTATCGTCGCCGTCGGCGATAGCGAGCGGGAGCGAGAGGTTAGCTCCGGCCTGAAAAGCGCCGCCCCATTCCTCCGGCGCGAACTGGGGCGGCGTGTCAAACTGCGGCTCGTGCCCGAAATTGACTTTACCTTTGACCGCTCGATTGATACCGGCGACCGGATCGAGCGCATCCTGCGTGACCTCTAAAGCGCCTATGCCCCGCTTCCTCGCCTCGCCGGTCGCCCTTCAGGTCATTGACGCCATCCTCACAGCGCCGAAACTCTACCTGACGTCGCACATTGCGCCCGATGGCGACACGATGGGCTCGACGCTTGGCCTCTACTGGGGGCTTCAGCAGATCGGCAAGCAGACGCGGATCGCCTGCGCGGACCCGGTGCCGGCCAGCTTCCGCTTTCTGCCCGGGCACGAACTCTTCAAGGCCCAATTGCCGGAACCCGACGAACTCATCGTGATCCCCGACGCCAGCGACCTCCAACGCCTCGGCTCCATTTACGACGCCGCCCTCTATGCCAACCGCCCGTTGATCAATATAGACCACCACGTCACGAATGTCTGTTTCGGAACACTGAATTGGATTGAGCCGGCGGCGGCATCCACCGCGGAGATCATCACTGAGCTGCTGGATGCGCTCGGCGTGCAGATTGACGAGACGATTGCCGCCTGCCTCCTGACCGGCATCGCCACCGACACGCTTGGCTTCCGCACAAACAGCACGACCGCCGACCTGATGGAGACGGCCGCGCGGCTGATGCGCGCCGGAGCGTCCCTGCCCCGCATCATCGAAAAGACTTTTAACACGCGCGATCTGGCCGACCTGAAAATGCAGGGTCAGGTTCTGGCAGCCATGCGAACCGAAGATGGGTTGATCTGGTCCGACAACACCGTCCAGATGCGCCGCGCGGCTGGCGCCAGCGAATCTGGCGGCGCGGGCATGGGCAACACACTATTGAGCGTACAGGGCGTGAGGGTCTCGGTGGTCTTTATCGAGAAGAACAACCGGCAAGTCGAGGTCAGTTTTCGCGCGCGCGCCGGCTACGACGTATCCCAACTGGCCTTTCGCCTCGGCGGCGGCGGTCACCCGCAGGCCGCAGGCTGTCTGCTCAGCGCCAGTCTGGAGCAAGCGCACGAGTTGGTCCTTCCCTTAACCCGCGCGCTGTTGAACGGTCATGCGGCGGCCCACGGGGTATGAACCATCATGACCACCAGCGGCATCTTGAATCTGAACAAACCCGTCGGGCCAACCTCAGCGCAGATGGTCACCGCACTGCGCAGGCTGACGGGCATAGACCAGATCGGCCACACCGGCACGCTGGATCCGCTCGCGGCGGGCGTCCTGCCTCTATGCGTGGGTCGCGCCGTCCGCCTGTCTGAATACCTCCTGCACGACGACAAAGTCTATCAGGCGGAAATCACGTTGGGGGTCACAACCGCGACCGACGACGGTGAGGGCGAAATTATCGCGCAACAGCCGGTGGCGCTGACGCAGGAGCAGATAGAAAGCGCGCTAGCGACCTTCACCGGCGCGCAGGAACAGGTGCCGCCCCAGTACTCCGCGATCAAAGTCGCGGGGCGTCCGATGTACGAGAGCGCGCGCCGCGGTCAGGTGATTGAGGCCAGGCCGCGGCGCATTGTCATCCACCAAATTCGGCTGTTAGACTGGCAGTCGCCGCGCATTCGACTGGAAATCCACTGTGGCAAAGGCACCTACATTCGCGCGCTGGCGCGCGATATTGGCGCGTTGCTCGGCTGTGGGGCATATCTGTCGGCGCTGACTCGCATCGGCTGCGGTCCTCTCACCATTGAGTCGTCTGTGTCACTCGAAATGTTGGAGCGGTCCGCGGACTGGCGCGACCATCTACTGCCGATGGACTTCGGGCTGACCCGCTGGCCGGTGGTTCAGTTGAGCCTTGCGGATACCCAGCGCATCCTCAATGGCATGAGCGTCCACGATGACGGCGCGCCGCAGGCGCTGGCCGCGCCGCATCTGCGAGCCTATACCCCGGCCGGGCAATTCGTCGCCGTTGTGAAACACGACCCGACTCATCATCTTCTGCGGCCCGAAAAGGTCTTTCCCGAAAACATCGCCGCCTGAATCGGCCAAGCACCTCCGCCTTCCCATGCGCATCTTTCACGGCCTGCCCGACACAGCGCTTGACGCCGAATCCACCCTGACGATTGGCGTCTTCGACGGCGTTCATACCGGCCATCGCCGCTTGATCGAAACCGCGCTCCAAAGCGCGCGCCAATCCAACCGACTCTGTGGCGTGGTGACGTTTGACCCTCATCCGGTGGCAGTGCTTGCGCCCTCGGTTCAGATTCTCTCTCTGACAAACCTTGCCGAGCGCGCCCGCCTGATTGAGCAAATCGGCGTAGATTTCCTGTGCATCATTCATTTCACGGTGGAAACCTCGCAGACCCGCGCGCCCGATTTTGTGCGACCGCTGTTTGAGCGCCTGATGATGCGCGAATTGGTCATCGGCCACGACTTTACGTTGGGGCACAAGCGGCAGGGCAACGCCGCATTCCTGCGCGCGCTGGGCAATCAGTGGGGGTTTACAGTTCAGGTGGTGGAACCCTTCCTGCTGGACGGCGAGGTGATCAGCAGTACCCGCATCCGCGCCTTACTCGCGGGAGGCCAGATCGAAGCGGCGGCCCGCTTGTTGGGACATGACCCGGCCATCTACGGAACTTTGACCGCCAACCTCTCGTTTGAGCCCGCTCCCCGCCAACCACTGCCCGCTGACGGCCTCTATCGCACCCGCCTTCGCGCCGGCCCCGCACCCCACACGTCAATCGAGACCACCGCGCGCGTGCGTGGTCAGGAGATCGCTCTCGACGCCAGTGAATCGTTAGCCGCGTTAGCAGGAAGCGAAGCCTATCTGGAGTTCATCAGCCCGCTTCCGGCCTACGAGGAAATCGAGCACACTGCCGACGTGGCACTGCGTGTGCGCGGCCAATCTCTGGAGGAACTGTTCTGCCACGCGGCTGAAGGCATGTTCTCGCTCATGGCTGGCCAAACGCTTGGTCCATCAGCTCCTCCCTGCGAGATCGAGTTGGAAGCCGATGATACCGTCGCGCTGTTGGTCGGCTGGCTCAACGAACTGCTCTACCAATCCGAGATGAAAAACCTGCTGTTTCGCCAATTTCAAGTTCAGCTAATCAGCGGCCGCCAACTGCGCGGCGCGGCCAGCGGAAGCGCGAGCAGAGAAATCCGCAAGCCCATCAAGGCCGTCACCTTTCATGACCTCAAGATCATCCAACAGGGCGGCTGGTACGAGGCAACCATCGTCTTTGATGTATGAGTCTGGTAGCCCGGACGAGTGGAGCGTCCTATGGTGAATAAGAAAGATTTCGAGCGCCTGACCCCTTACCTCTGGCAATTGCCGCAAACCTACCGCGGCGATATGCGCGTACCGGCGCGCATCTATGCCAGCGACGCTATCTTGGAGGACTGCTTGCGCGACCGCTCAATCGAGCAGTTGGTCAACACCGCGACCCTGCCGGGGCTCGTCGGCTATACGCTGGCGATGCCCGACATCCATCAGGGCTACGGCTTCCCGGTGGGCGGCGTCGCGGCGACGGATGCGCGCACAGGCGTCATCTCACCCGGCGGCATCGGCTACGACATCAATTGCGGCGTGCGCTTGCTGGCGTCAAACCTTGAAACGGAAGAAGTGCGTCCCCATCTCAAAGATTTGGCGACCGCGCTCTACCACAACTGCCCCAGCGGCGTCGGCACGACCGGCCAACTGCGGTTGAGCGACGCCCAACTCGACGAGGTCTTGGAACACGGCGCGCGCTGGGCGATGAATCACGGCATGGCGCGCGCGGAAGACCTTGAACACACGGAGGAGAACGGCACAATGCCGGGCGCCCGCGCCGACAAGGTGAGCCGCCACGCCAAAGACCGCGGGCGCAACCAACTCGGCACGCTGGGCGCGGGTAACCACTTCATTGAGGTGGACGCGGTGGCCGAGATTTACGACGCGGAGGGTGCCCGCGCGCTCGGCCTGCGTGAAGGCTTGGTAGTGGTGCAAATCCACTGCGGCTCGCGCGGCTTCGGCCATCAGGTCTGCACCGACTACGTGCGAGACTTTCAAGCGGCCATCCACCGCTACGGCATCACCCTGCCCGACCGCGAACTCGTGTGCGCGCCGCTCGATTCGCCGGAAGGCCGCGACTATTTAGCCGCTATGACCGCCGCGGCCAACTTCGCCTGGGCCAACCGCCAGATACTCACCCACGAAATTCGCCGGAGCTTTGCCACGACCCTTGGCGGGAAGGTCAAGGATTGGGAGG
>JACQEC010000270.1 GCA_016200765.1 Chloroflexota bacterium
ACGAAACCAGCCATAGCGGAAGGTCTCGCGGTTGGCGTCGGGCCGCTGGAAGTAGTGTTTCATCACGCTGTGGCCGCGAATCGCGATCTCGCCGCGCTCGCCTTCCGCCAGTTCGCGCCCCTCGCCCGCCGCGTCGAAGATGGCCATCTCGTTCACGTCAAACGGGCATCCGATGGAAGGATAGCCGAAATCGGTCATCCAGTGGCGGTATTCCTCCGCGCTGAGTCCGACAGACAGGTGACAGGCATAGGCGGTGGTTTCAGACAGACCGTAGCCGTGAACGATGCGCACGCCGAACCGCGCCTCGAACCTCTGGGCCAGCGCGACGCTCAGCGTCCCCGCCCCACAGATCAGGAATCGCAACCGCGACAGGTCATACGCCCGAATGTCCTCGTCCGCCTCCACGAGGAATTGCAGGATTGTCGGCACGACACTGCTGATCGTCACCCGTTCATCGGCCAGCCGCTTCCAGAAGTGGTGCGCCGTAAACTGGGGGTTCAGCACCACGCTCGCGCCCGCCACCAGTGGGGCCATATGCGTGACGACGAGCCCGTTGACGTGATGAATCGGCAGGACGCACATCAACCGGTCGTCCGCCGCGATCCCATCCCAGCGCGCCATCGCGTCGGCGTTGACCATCAGGTTATACTGCGTCAGCACGACGCCTTTGGGCGCGCCGGTCGTGCCGGATGTATAGACAAGCACGCACTCCGCGCTCCGCTCAGGCGGCGCCGTGTCGCGCCACGTGGGTGGATGCCGCGCGACCGTCTCCCCGAAATGAATGTGCCGCCCGCTCGCGCTCCCGCCTAACGGCACCATCTCGCGCACATCCGGCGCTTCGGCCACGATCCGCTCGGCGCGCGCCAGGTGCTCCGCCTGCGCAAAAACGAACCGCGATTGCGAATCTCGCAGGATATACGCGATGCGCTGGTCGTCTTCGGCCAGATTTTGCGGCGCCACCGCCGCGCCCAGCCGCCAGGCGGCAAAGGTGATCAACAAAACGTCCGGATGATTGTGGGCGATGGTCGCGACCCGTTCGCCCGGCCTGAGGCCCAACTCTTCCCGAAGGAAATTGGCCATCTGATTGACCCGCCGATTAAACTCGCCGTAGGTATAGGTGCGGCGTTCGCCTTGCTCATCGTAATGAATCAGAAAGACCCTGTCAGGCTGATGGCTCGCGCGCTCGTCCAACAGCGCGCCGATGTTGGCATACGGCACCAGCGCCTGCGTTGGGGGAATGCCTCGAACGGTCTGGGCGTTAAGGATGTTCTCGCGGGTCTGCGGGTCAAGCGCGTTATCCATCTCATTCTCTCGGTAGGCCGATTATAGCACACCGTATCTACCGCTGAAACCGTGCGACGCTCGCACGCGACGCCGAAAGCGATTGACACCCATTCTGGACGTGCTATAATTCTATTGCTTCTGGTTCCTATGAGACGATACGTTGGCCCAAGCGCATCGCCGACTTCCGCAGTTCCGGAAGTTGATGCACGCGTACAGCCATGTTGGCTCTACCTTGCACGGTATCGAAGGGAGGCGAGAACTCGACCTATCCACGCGACTTCCAATCTTCATGGCTAGACTCTAAAACAAGCAGGTCACGAAAGGGAGACTTTTGACCATGTCCGTTACCCTCCGATTTGTCAAACCGCTTATGCTCGGCCTTGCGCTCGCCCTGCTGATGGGCGCGGTAGCCGTCAACACCACGAGCGCCGGCGGGCCGAAACCTGATCAGCGCGTCAGCCACATCAATAAGATAGCCACGCGCGCCATGCCGGCCGCGAACGTGGCTAGGGATGCCGCTCGCAGCAACGCCGCGGACTCGCAGCCCAACTTGGCAAAGGCCAAGAGCGTTGTCAACCGCAGCCTCTCGAAACGACCTGCGGAAGACGCCGCCCCGTCCCGCTTGCTGAAACCGGTCAAGAGCAGCGAAGTTGTAGACGCCAAGACCGGCGTGGGCGTCTCGTTCGACGGCCTGAACCACAACAACCAGCGCTTTGCCAACGGCGGCAACCAGTTCAGCCTTGAGCCGCCCGATCAAGGCCTGTGCGTCGGCAACGGCTACGTTTTCGAGACCGTCAACGACGTGCTGAACATCTTTGATATGTCCGGGAACTCCTTGAGCGGTGTGGTGGACCTCAATTCGTTCTACGGCTACCCGCCCCAGTACAACCGCACCACCGGTGAGCTGGGCCCGCAAATAACCGACCCTTCGTGCTACTACGACCCCGACAGCGAGCGCTGGTTCCATGTCGTCCTGACCTATGATGTAGACCCCATCACGTGGGAAATCCTCTTAACGAACCACCTCGACATCGCGGTCAGCCAGAATAACAACCCGCTCAGCTATTGGAACTTCTACAGCATTGACGTGACCAACGACGGCCTGCAGGATTGCCCATGCTTGGGTGATTATCCACACATCGGCGCCGACGCCTATGGCTTTTACATCACCACGAACTCCTACCCGTGGCTCTTCGACGAGTTCGCCAACGCGCAGCTCTACGCGCTGGCCAAGAAAGACCTGGCAAGTGGCGGGGCCAGCATAACGATGGAGCATCTGGCGAACTTGGTCTCGGCCGCCAACAACCCCGGCTTCACGGTTTGGCCGGCTGTCGCACCCGCCGCCCAATACAACACGAACAACGACGGGACCGAGTATTTCCTCTCTTCAATGGCTACGCTGGAAGCCGGCAACACGACTGGCCTCGACAACCGCATCGCTTTGTGGACCTTGGTCAACACGATCTCGCTGAACAGCACTCCCGCGCTTTCACTGAGCAGTGTGATTGTGAACGTTGATACCTACGGCGTTCCGCCCACTGCAAACCAGCGGCAGGGCCACATCCCGCTGCGCGACTGCATTCGCGTCGGCTGCTACGACGGCAACCTATACTTCGGTGAGCCCGAATCGCATCCGGACGGCAGCGACAGTCGCATGTTGCAGGTCTATTACGCCAACGGCAACATCTGGGGCGGCCTGAGCACCGCAGTCAACATTGGCGGCGCACAGCAGAAGGCCGGCAGCGCGTACTACATCATGAGCCCGGCTGGCGCATTGGTCAAGCAGGGCGTGGTGGCGCTGGGGCAGAACAATGTCACCTATCCGACCATCGCCGCACTGCCCACCGGCAAGGGCATCATGTCCTTCACCATCATGGGCAACATCTTCTTCCCGAGCCAGGGTTATGTCACTTTGGATGCGGTGAACGGCGCAGGTGCGGTGCACGTCGCCGCCGCCGGTCTCGGTCCGGACGACGGCTTCACCGGCTACGCAGCCATCGTCGGCGATCCGCCGCGCACGCGTTGGGGCGACTACGGCGCGTCTGTGGTGGACGGCGATTCGATCTGGATCGCCACGGAGTACATCGGTCAGAATTGCGATTTCCCCACGTACTTCAATGACTACACCTGCGGCGGCACGCGCTCCTTCTACGCGAACTGGGGCACCCGCATTACGCAGGTCAACCCCTAATCTGACTTAGGCTTCGTCGCACATCGCGGGGCGACGCATCCGGCCCACGCCTGCTGGGAAATCCACCAGCGGCCGGGCCGGGCGCGTCGCCCCTGTCTTTCCGGAGCCCTCCCTCGGCCTACCCTTTTACAAAAGGGCCGCCTCGCGGCAATCGCCACATCGGCTTTAGCATGACCCTCTGCTGACTACTCACATCTTTGGCACCGCCGGCATGGTGCGCCGTGCAACGGTTGTGGCGAAGACATCAGTTGACGACAAGATCAGGCATCGGACAGATTCGTAGGGGCGAAGCCACGGCCACGCCTCACCATATTTAGCAACAAGATTGCTGGCCGTGGCTTCGCCCTGTGCTCGTACCATCTCACGTCTTCGAAGATTCTGCGTGATACCCGGTTGCCCGTGACGCATCGCAGTGAGCGAACCGGTCTCAACCCGCTTCAGCGGGTTTTCCATTCATAGCAGGCGGTTTCTTGCAATTTAACAAATTAATCTACCGACAAACCGACATAGCGCAGCAGGGCTGGGGAGCCGTGGGCGAACTGGTCAAGGAAGGCGCACACCTGTTGACGCAGGCTCTCCAAGTCCGCGGCATGCGGATGTAAAT
>JACQEC010000273.1 GCA_016200765.1 Chloroflexota bacterium
CGGTGCTGATCACCGTCACGTTTGCCACCTTCGATCCGCATGTGCTGTACGACCCCTACAACAACCGCTGGCTGGTTACCGCCACCGCCTATGGCGGGTCTCCCGACTCCTCGCTGTTGATTGGCGCCTCGGCGACGAGCGACCCAACCGGCATCTGGTATCTGTTCCGCGTGGACGCCGACAGCGGCGACACCACCTGGGCCGACTACCCGACCATGGGCTTCAATAAAGACTGGGTGGCCGTCTCGCTCAACATGTTTACGAACTCCTCGAATGCGTTCTCAACCGGCAAGACTTATGTGTTCAACAAAGCCAACCTGTTTGCCAACAACAGCGCGGGCTCGTTCGTCTATACGACCGGCAGCAGCGCGTTCACCCTCGTGCCGGCCGTCACGTTCGACAACAGCCTCAACACCGTCCATCTCGTGCGGCACTCTAGCAGCGCCAGCGGCTTGATCAAAAAATCCACGCTGGTGGGCGACGCGCCTGCGATGCCCACGTTCACGCTGGATACAGCCACGGTCACTTCGGCGCTGGGAAGTTGGTCGGTGCCGGGGGGCGATTTCCTGCCCCAGCCCAACAGCGCGCGATTCATTGACGTGGGCGACGCGCGCATGCGGAGTGTGGTCTATCGCAACGGCACGCTGTGGTGCACGCAGACCATCGTGCTGCCGGCGGGCGGCGCGCCGACCCATGCGGCGTTGCAGTGGTGGCAGCTCGACAGCAACGCGAGCAGTTCAACCATCCTCCAGCAGGGGCGCCTCGAAGACCCCTCGGCCACGCAGTCGAATAGCGGCTATCACTACGCCTATCCCGCTCTGGCCGTGAACCTCGCGGGCGATGTGCTGGTCGGTTTCTCGCGCTTCTCATTGGCCAGCTACGCCAGCGCAGGCTATGCCTACCATTTCGCGGGCGACGCGGCCGGCACGCTGCGCGACCCGGTAGTGCTGAAAGCCGGCGAAGACGTGTATGTCAAAACCTATGGCGGCTCGCGCAACCGCTGGGGTGACTACAGCAACACCGTGGTGGACCCGCTGAACGATCTGGATATGTGGACGATACAGGAGTATGCGGCGACGGCCAGCCCGCCGGGCAGTAGCAGCGACGGCGCCGGGCGCTGGGCCACGTGGTGGGGACAGATGGTATTACAGCATCTGTACCTGCCGACGATTTTGAAGTGAGCGGTTGCGCCGTGAAGGCTTCAATGACTGACGATGGCCGGTAGCGTTAATTTATAGACGAGCCCCCAATCGCATCCACCCGATGGCTCCCTCTTCCCATCCGGCTGAAGCCTGCCCTCCTGCGCTATCGTTTGGAGCGTAGGCTTCAGCCGGTCTCATGGCTCCCCTTCCCCACCCGGCTGAAGCCTGTGCTCCGATGGCATCTTCTAGGGAGCGAGCGTTATCACTTTGAAATCTCCCCGAAAAAATGATGCGCGGCTCTTTACTTTCAGAAAATTCATGATACAATTTTAGCCAGCAAGCATGACAACAATGGCTGTTGTTCACCAATTGCGCGCCCACGACGGGCGGGGAAGCACCGATGCCCCCGCGCTCTGCGTGGTTCCACGCGCCAACCAACGGCCGCCCCTGTACGTCCTCATTGATTGCCTTCCCCCGGACGACAACGACCAACTGACCACCCGCATCGCCAAAGCCTGCGCTCAAGCCTATCGTCAGGCGCGCGGCCATCCGACCGGCGCGCTGGCGGGGCTAGTACGCGCGGCCCGCGCCGCCGCCCCACGCTCCGGCGCGGCAGAGAATACCGTGGTGGGCATCAGCGCCCTCAGCATCGGCGATGGCGAAGCCTTCCTGTCGCAGGTCGAGCCGGCGGCTTGCTGGCTGCTGCGCGATGGGGCCTTGACCCGCTGGCCGGCGCTGTCGCCGTGGCTGAACCCGCGGATGACCAATCATCTGCTGGCCGTTCTGATTGCCGATACCGCTGAAGAGCCGCCGGCCGCGCCGATGGCGACCCGCATCCCCGTCCAAGATGGCGACCGCCTGCTGTTGGCGACGAGCGCGGTGGCGCGGCAGATTGGCGATTTTCTCATCGCCGAGGCGATGGCGCAAGAGGACCCGGCGTTTGCCCTGCACGAATTGGCGCCCGATCTGGAGTTCACGGCGGTCAGTCTCGCCATTCAACACACCGGTCCAACCCCCGGCGCGGCGCGCGGCGACCTTGCGCTTCGCGGCGTTGCGCCAACCCCCCAGCGCACCGCAAGCCTTGAACGCGCTGTCCCCCAAGAGCCTGAACCCGCCTACCAGCGCAAGCCGCCAACCGCGCGCGCGCCTCAAGCGCGCCCTCAACGTTCGCAGGACTCGTCCGGGCAGGGCGGTTTGTGGAACCTACTGCCCTACGCGCACGCCGCCGGGTACGCGCTTCTGCTGGCGCTCAAGGCGCTTTGGGCGGTTCTGCGCTTCGTCCTCGGCTTCCTCGCCCGCATGTTGCCGGCGCACGACCAGCCCGAAGAGCCGCGCGCCACACACCCGGCACAGCGCGCCTCGCGAGCCACCTCGCGCAGTGTGAAAGAGTCACAGCCGTGGACGGGGCGCGTCCTGCTCACGCTCGCGGTGTGCATCCCCTTGCTGGTTCTGGTGGGCTCGTGCTGGGTCAGCCAGGAACAGGGCGCGGCCCAACAGCGGCGCGTGACCGACCTCGCGGCGCGCGCGACTACGGCCTACCAATCGGCGCTCGGCGAGGTCAGCCCCGACACGCGCAAAACCGTGCTGATCACCGCCAGCCAGCTTGTCGAAGAAGCGATCAGCCTCTCGCCCAAAGACGCATCGCTGAAGGCGTTGCAGCTGAAGGTCGGCGCCGAGCTCGATCAGCTGGCCAACGTCACCAAGTTTTTCTTTCACCCGGTTTTGGCCGAGTTCAAGGACAAAGACAGCAAGCCGACGGCGGTCGTCGCCAGAGGCAATGAAATCTATGTGCTGGACAGCGGCCTCAACCGCCTGTACAAATTCCTGCTGAACGAGGCCAAAGATGATGTCCAGCAGAACCCCAACCCCATCGTCATGCGGCAGGGCGACCAGCGCGGCGCGATGGTGGTCGGGGCGCTGGCCGACATCTTCTGGGGCACGCCGGGCGGCGGGCGGGGCAATAGCAGTATCCTGACCTTGACCGCTGGCCGACAAGTGGTCGAGTACCTGCCGGCCAAAGGCATCAACGCGCTCAACCTGGGCGCGGTGGTAGGCTGGGAAGAAGCGACGCTGGCCGAAAGTTTTAATGGCAACGTCTACGTTCTCGACGCTCGCACCAACCGCATCCTGAAGTACCAGCCGACGGGCGACGAGTATCGCAACCCGCCCGCCGACTACGTGGCCGCCGGTGAGCGGGTGGACTTCGCCGGCGCGACCGATATGGCGATTGATGGTTTCCTGTACGTGCTCATCGCCGACGGCACCCTCATGAAGTTCGACAGCGGCCACCTGATACCGTTCGAGAGAAAGGGCCTCGACCTCCCCCTGCGCAAGCCGGTGGCGATGGTCGCGCAGGTCAACTCGCCCTCCCTCTATATCGCGGACGCCGGCAACCAGCGCATCGTCCAGTTGAGCAAGAGTGGAGAATACCAGCGCCAGCTCAAGCCCGATCTGCCCGCGGTGATGAGCAACCTGCGCGGCCTTAGCGTGGACGAACTGAACAAGCGCTTCTATTTCATCAACGATAACAAGCTCTACATGGGCACGCTGCAAAACTAGCACCGGATAGCCGATGGCAGATAGCGAATAGCAGATAGCCATCAGCCATCGGCCATCCGCCATCGGCCATCAGCCATCAGCCATCCGCCATCCGCCATCCGCCATCCGCCATCGGCTATCGGCCATCCGCCATCAGCCATCAGCCATCAGCCATCGGCTATCGGCTTTCGCCCATGCCCCGTCCCCTCGCCTATCTCACCGTCTTCGTCTCGTCGGCCTCTGTCATGGTCGTCGAGCTCGTCGCCGGACGGCTGGTCGCGCCGGCGCTGGGCGTCTCGTTGTACACGTGGACGACGGTCATCGGCGTGATTCTGGGCGGCATCGGGCTGGGCAACTACCTCGGCGGCCACTTGGCCGACCGCCACCCGCGGCGGCGCACGCTGGTCGTGCTGTTGCTGCTGGGCGCGCTGGCCGCGCTCAACATCATCCTCACCCTGAACATCGCGGAGTATTACCAACTGATGCCGTCGGCGTGGCCGATTGTGCTGCGCTTCACCTTCAGCATCGCCAGCGTGTTCTTTGTCCCCACCTGCCTGCTGGGCACGATCACGCCGGTGGTCATCAAACTCTCGCTCAAAGATTTAGACCGCGCGGGCGGCACGGTGGGCTCGCTGTACGCGGTTTCGCTGATCGGCAGTATTGTTGGCACCTTTGCCACCGGTTTCTACCTGATCGCGTGGCTGGGCACGCGCCCGCTGATCGCGCTGGTCGCCGGCACGCTGGCCCTGCTGGCGTTGCTGGTTGCGGGGAGAAGTTGGGGGAAGCGGGAGAGCGCACTGCTCGCCCTGCTGCCGGTTCTATTGGGGCTGGAACTTGTCGAGAACCGCTTGGCATCGCCCTGCCTGCGCGAATCAAACTACTTCTGTATCCGGGTGACGCTTGAGCCGGGCGACGAGCCGATCAAGACCCTCTATCTGGATCGCCTGCTTCACTCCTACTGGTCGGTCAGCAACCCGCTCGACCTTGTTTATCCGTATGAGAACGCCTACGCCGTCGTCGCGGCCTATGTGGCGCGCCGCCAGCCGGCTTTTGAGGCATTCTCCATCGGCGGGGGCGGCTACGTGTTCCCGTACTACCTGACGCAAGTCTATCCACAGAGCCGTGTCAGCGTCGCGGAGATTGACCCAGCCGTGACCGAGGTGGCGCGCGCGGAGTTTGCGCTCCATGATAACCCGCCGGTGGAGATTTACCACGAAGACGCGCGTTTCTACCTGTCCAACCCCGCGGACGCGGCGCGCCGCTTCGATCTGATCATCGGCGACGCCTTTAACGACTTCGCGGTGCCCTACCACCTCACCACCCGCGAGTTTGACGAACTGGTGAAGTCGCGTCTGAAGCCCGGCGGCATCTACATGGCTAACATCATTGATATGCCGGCCTATGGCCACTTCTTCCGCGCCTATGTGCGGACGATGCAGACCGTGTTTGACACGGTGCTGGTGCTGGGCGGCAACGACTTCCCCGATGATGAAGCGCGGCAGACCTATGTGGTCGTCGCGGGCGACAGCAGTCTGAACGCGGTCGAGCTGGCGCAAATCGCCGCCACCAAACCCGATTGGGCGCGCGCCGCGGCGGAGATGAAACCCCTGCGCCTGCGCAGTTATCTGAACAAAGAATCGCCGCTCATCTTGAGCGACGATTATGTGCCGACCGATAACTTGCTGGCGCCGGTATTCGGGAACTGACTTGTAATTTTTGATTTGAGATTGGCACGATGCGCGAAAAATCTAAAATCTGAAATCAAAAATTGATCTGGCGTTCTCGGCGGTGAACACGAAACGTGTCAGTGACTGGAACGGTTCACACTTCTCTCAACTCCACCTGCATCGCTTCGCCCCACTCCACCAGCGCGTAATACCCCATCCACGCCGGGCCGCAATTGACGATCAGCGTGCCGTTGTGCTGGGCGGTGCCGCGCGCTTCGTGAATGTGGCCGCACAGGACCACCTGGAGAGCACAGCGGTCGAGCGCGGCGCGCACCGCATGACTGCCGCCGTGCTGCTTGTTGTAGGCGAGGTCCACCAAGCCAAACGGCGGCGGGTGTGAGACGAGGACTTTGCGCGGCGCGGTGGCAATCTGCCGGTAGCCGCTCTCCAGCCAGCCGCCCAGCGTCTCCTCGCTCACTTCCCACGTATTACCCAGATGCGGCGCGGCCGCCGACACGCCGCAGAAGCCCACGCCCTGAATGAGACGGCCGCGGCCGGTCAATGAGTTGCCGTCCTTCACCATCTGCTTCTCGATCAACTCGTCGTCACAGTTGCCCGTGACCGTCACGACAGCGGGCGCGCGCTCGCGGCAGAGGCTCACCGCCGCCGCGGCTTCGTCGGGACTGCCGAGATGGGTGATGTCGCCGGGCAGCACAATCACATCGGCGGTTGCGGCGTGGGCGAGGATGCGGCGCAGTTGTTTCAGGTTGCCGTGAATGTCGGCGATGGCGAGCAGGCGCATAGGCAAGGTCAAAGCAAACAGCCGTCAATCCGATTTCCCTATCTTCCTCTTGCCTCGTTCTTTTTCATTCGCGCTTTAATCAGCTTCTTGACTAACGCAACGGGAAGCGGCTTATCCATCGGTAAGCGAACGGTCGCCTGGGTGGTTTCGTAATCTTTTAACGCCTCTTGATGTTCCTCGATGACCGGAGTGGGTATATAAAGTCCAATATGCTTTTTGAACGCCGCAAAGTAGGCCAGCCGCCCCATGTAGCCGTAATAAGGCATCCCATAACTGATGCGTTCCTCGGCCGCTGGAGCCGTTTTCTTGATGGTGGCCCGGAGCGCTTGAAGCTTGCTCCGCGCTTCTTGGGGGGCTTCCGCTATATAGGCGTCTACATCTTGGGGTGTTTTCATCATTTTCTTTGGCGGCGAATTCATTGCTATTTCTCCGTCAATCCTCCGGACCAGCGGGGCAAAAGCCACACGATGACGACACCCAACAAGACCCTGAATAGGATGCTGGGGACTGACGCTATGTTCACAAGGTCGCTCAAGTACGCATGCAAGTCAACCGCCGAGCTAAGAAACATATAGCCTGCAAGACCCATCAGCACCCTTCGATAAACGAATGAATCACTCCGTTGTCGCACAGCCCAAGCCATTGGAATCAATGCGACGAAAGCCGCCGCAAGCCTTCGCACCAAGAAATCCATCTGGGCATTACTCGTAATGCCCACAATCTTCAGCATGCCGGATGGAAAGATGAAATATCCGAGAGCCGAAACGGCAAAGAGAAAAACAACGAAGGTGAGGACAACTTTATGAAC
>JACQEC010000288.1 GCA_016200765.1 Chloroflexota bacterium
GATTTGAGCCTGCGCGGGCTGCGCGTGCGCGGGCAGGGCGAGCAAGACGCGCTGGGCTTTATCCTGCTGTTCGACCCAAACGATCAGGAGACTCTGTTCGTCGCCGTTCATCGCAATCTGGATGCATCGGATGCGGCGCGGCGCTTCACCCGGGTCAGAGGCCAATTGAAGACCGTGCTGGAGACCGGCGAGCCGGCCATTGTGACCGACACCTCGCGTGAGCCTGTGCTGGCCGGGCTCACCGCCTCCAAGACATACCCGACCATGGTGATCATGCCCCTGCGGGCCGGCTTCACCCTCTTCGGCGTGGCGATCATCGGCGGCCCGGCGGGCATGCCTGAAGCCTATAGCAACCGGCGTGAGCTGCTGGCCGTCTATTGCGCGCAGGCCGGGATTGCCCTGCAGAGCGCCCAACTCTATGAACAACTGCGGCAGGAGCGCGACCGCATCGTGGACAGCGAGGAGAAGGCGCGCCACGAGCTCGCGCGCGATCTGCACGATGGTCCGGTCAACGCCGTGGCCTCGCTGACGATGGGCCTGGATTTTGCCCGACGACTGCTGGCCGAAAGCCCCGCCGAGGCGAAGCAGGAGATTGACAGCCTGTATCAGCTCGCCGCCAAGACGGCGCGCGAGATGCGTATGACGATGTATCGCCTGCGCCCGCTGGCGCTGGAATCGGCGGGCCTCACCGCCGCGCTGGATCAATATTTGAGCCGCCTGCAGGCCGAGCGCGCGCAGCCGCAGTTCCACCTGCTCGCGCCCGACGCGGCAGACTTTGAGCCGCGCCTCTCGTCCAACGCGGCCACGATGGTCTTTGACATCGTGAAGGAAGCCATCGGCAACTCGCTCAAATACGCCGAGGCGCGCAATGTCAATATCACCCTGCGCGCGATCAACAACTGGCTGGCCGCCTCGATCAGCGACGACGGTAAAGGCTTTGATCTGGCCGCGGTGCAGGCCAATTACAACACGCGCGGCTCGCTCGGCATGATCAACATCCAGGAGCGCGCGGCGCTGGCGCAGGGCGATGCCGCGATAGAGTCCGCTCCCGGCCGCGGCACGACCGTGACCGTGCGCGTGCCGCTCGCGGAGAAGAAAAATTGAATGAGCCCGGCTGAGCAGCTTTTCCTCTGGGCCGGTGTCTCGTTCGTCTTGCACGCGCTCGTGGCTAACGGGCTTCAAGTTGTCCAGACACGGGCGGCTGGGCGATTTGACCGGCTCTCCGATTATGCGGCTCTGCGCGCGCTGGCGCATGTCACGCGCGTCGCGTACTTCGTCGGCCCACCTTATCTGGCGCTAATCAGCGGCGCCGTCTCCCTGCGCCTGTACGCGCTGGCCGATGGGGAAGGCTGGGAGGGCCTGCGTGTGGGCGCCGCGCCGGTGCTGGCGGTGCTCATCGCCGGCGCGTACAGCCTCTGGTGGCAACGGTGGATCGTGTCGCGCGCCGGCCCGGCGGCGGTCCTGCCTGCCGTCTCTCGCCGCGCGCAGTTGAGCCAGCCCTGGGGCGCGGCGTTTGTCTTGCTGGACACGCTCTGCCTCCAAGCGCACTGGGCGCTCTATCGCGCCGCGGCGATCGTATTCCTGAATGACCGCACGCTCGGCGCGCTGGGAGGGCTCGGCTTGATTCTGCTTGAATGGTTGTTGGATCCGTTCTGGCGCGCGCGCGCGCGGCAGGCGGGACAGCGGGAAGACCCGTGGCTGGTCTGCGCGCTGGCCGCGCTGAACACCTCGCTGTTTATTTACACAGGCAACTTCTGGCTCATGCTGGGCGCTCACGCCCTGCTGTGGCTGGTCTGGCTTGGCTTGTTGCAGGTTTGGTACCGCCCTCTGTCCGCGCGCGCCGCTTGATATGCCTAAACTCCTCGGTCTTGCCCTTTGCTTGCTGGTTCTCGTCCAGTGCACCCCGCAAGTCGCCGGGCCGCCCGCCGACCTATCGCTCACGCCGCTGCCCCTACTGCCCACGCTGACCCCACTGCCCGCCCGCAAGGATAAACCAAGCGTGGTTGTCGTCACGCTGAGCGGAGCGCGGGCAGACTATACGGATAAACTGATCGAGAGCGGCGCCATGCCCGCGCTGGCGCGGATGAGCGCGCTGGGTGCGAAAGCCGAATACCTGCAGCCCCCTGATCCGGCGGTGGCGGCCGCCGCGCAAGCGACCTTGCTGACCGGCGCCAGTCCGGCACGCACCGGCATCGTGGCGAATAGTTTTCGCGCGCTCGGACAGGCGCTTGGGCAGAGCGCCAGTGGTTTTGTGTGGCCCCCGGCGGTCGAGCCCATCTGGCGCAGTGCGATGCGCTATGGCCTCAAGGCGGCGCTGGTCGGCTACGAGCCGGGCACGTTGAACGCGGCCCAGCGCCCGGATTGGACGATCACGCTCGGCGCGCCCGTTTCGCCCGCCGTCCAGCATATCCTGAAGTTCGCCGACGCCAAAGATTGGAAGAACGCGCCGGTATCGTACAGTCCGGCCCGCGAGGCGCGCTCGAGCATCGCGCCCGGTGTGGACCTGTTTGTGCTGGCGATTGACAGCACCAACGATCAGCGCGAAAACTACGACACGTGGCTGTTGAGCCGCGCCAAAAGCATAGACGAGAACAGCCTGCCCTTGCACCTCGACGAATGGGCGACGCTGATCGTGGACCCGCTGTTGCAGAGCAGCGCCGCGCTCAAGATTATGGACGCCGACCCGGCGCACTTTGCGATCTACCAGACGCCGGTGATGGTCAACCAGATTGCGCCGGTGGAACTGGCTCGCGAGATTACCCGGCGGCTCGGCGCGCCGCCCGCTCCCGCCGACGGCGACGCTTTTGAGCGGTACTGGATTGACGACAAGACCTACTTTGAAATGGCCGCGCGGCAGACGCAGTGGCTGGTGTCGGCGGCGCTCTGGCTCTATGACCAGCGCCGGCCCGACCTGATCTTCCTGAACCTGAACGGGATCGCCGACGTGAGCCAGACGCTCTGGTTGAGCGACCCGCGCCAGCCCGGTTACAACGTTGACCGCGCGCAGACGTTGGCGAGCACAGTACGCCGCGCCTATGTGATGACGGACGCGGCGCTCGCTACGCTGTGGGTACAGTTGGATTTCAATGTCAGCGCGCTGCTGGTTGTTTCGGATCGGGGGGTCGCGCCGGCGCATACCCGCGTCAACCTTAACCGCTGGCTGATCGAGCGCAAGTGGCTGGTCTTACAGCGCGGCACGAACGCCGTGGACGCGGCCCAGAGCAAGGTCTACGCCGAGACAAGCGGCGGCACCGCCCACCTCTACATCAACCTCAAAGGCCGCGAGCCGGGCGGTGTGGTCGAACTGGCCGATTACGACAAACTGCAAGCGGACGTGATAAGCGCGTTGGCCGAACTGGCTGACCCCGCCGACGGCCAGCCAATTTTCGCGCGCGTGGCGCGCAAGCAGGATTTGGGGGCGCTCGGC
>JACQEC010000287.1 GCA_016200765.1 Chloroflexota bacterium
GCTCTCACTGAAAGTTAAGGCTCAGCAAACCGCTAAATCGCTGTACCAAGTCAAAACCGATTTGTGGCGCGACTACCTGCGCGCCGAACTGCGTAGCCCCCACATTCCTGCCTTTCAGCCCATCTAAGCGAAAGTCCTACGGGTAATAGCACCATCGCAGGCGCGTGGAGGGGCAACCGTCTGCTGATCGGCGGCTATCGCGGCAACTGGGACGTCTATTACATCAACGTGGATGGCACGGGGCTAACGGCTATCACCAATGACCCCAAAGACGATACCCCCACCGACTGGTGGTTGCCGTAGCGTCGTTCTCTGGCCGGACACGGCACCGCGGTCACCGCGGTGCCGTCGGGCGCTTCCCCTAGAAATACATCCGCCCAAGCGTCTCGGCGACCATCGCCGGGCGGTCATGGCCTTCCACCTCGACGGTCGCCTCGCTGGTTGTCTGCACCCAGCGGCCGTTGGGGTCTGCGTCAACCGCCACCAGCGTGCGGTGCAGACGGATGCGTTTGCCGACCGGCACCGGCGCGATGAAGCGCACGCGATTCAGCCCATAGTTGACGAGATTCTTCATCCCGGGCAGATTGACCTTCAGGCCCGCGCTGTTGTGGCTCAAGTGTCCGGCGATCAGCGAGAGCGTCAGGAAGCCGTGCGCGATGGTGCCGCCGAACATGGTCTTCTGCGCGCGCTCCGGATCCGTGTGGACGAAGTAGTGGTCGCCGGTCACGTCGGCGAATTGGTTCACCATCTCCTGCGTGACCAAGAGCCACGGGCCGACGCTGGTTTCTTGACCGATGTAACCTTTCAATTCCTCAAGGCTGGTGACTTCGACATTGGACATGTTGCGATCCTCGCATGAATGATTAGGCGGCGGCCCACACGACACCGGCGCCGGTATCCCGCAAGCGGCCGACCGCGGGGATATGGGTCGCAACCAACAGCGCGTTCTCGGCTAGCGCGGCTTCGGCAAGCGCACGGCGACTGGCCAGCGTTGCCTTGGGGTCGGCCCAGCGCACCATCAGCGTTGGCTGATCGGCCTCGACGGGGTCGTGATACAGGTCGCCCACACAGTACAGCGTTTGACCCTCCGAATGCACGCGCACAATCTGATGGCCGGGTGTTTCGCCGGGGGCCGCGATGATCTGAACACCATCGCCGAGCGCGCGGTCGCCCTCAACAGCCTCCATCAGCCCGGCATGCGCCAGAACGCCGAACGTGCGGCTCTCAGTAGACTGCGGCGACTGCAAGGCTTTCTGCATCTCGGCGCGCTCCCAATCTGCGCGGCCAAGATAGCAGCGCGCATTGGGGAATACGGGGCGGCCATCCATCGTCAGGCCGTTGAAGTGGTCGCCGTGGGCATGAGTAATGACGACATGGCTGATGTTTTCAAGCCGCACACCTGCCTGCGCCAACTGCTTCTGAAATGGAGGCGGCGGCTGGTAGGCGGGAATAAAGTAGGGTGAGTCGGGGGACGGCGCATCGAACATGCCGGCATCCACCAGCACCGACAGGCCGGGCAAGCCAATGTGGACGCAGTGGATTGGAAACTGTTGCACCTGCGTCAGACGCGCCGCATAAGGCGCAGGCCAGCCGTCCGGCGGCTCGTCCATCCAGCCACTCAACGCCCCTTGAATGTCTCCGACGTTGACGATGGTCACGCTCGCGGCGCCGACGCGACGGGTTCGCCATGGCTCACTCATAGTCATACGCTCCTCTTAACCGGATGGGCGGATTATATCCGATGAGGCGGGCGCCGCGCAATTGCATAGCACAACTGATTCGCCGGTCAAAATCCCGCCTCAATTGGATGCACGTTTGTTCAAGAGCGCGCAGACCGGTTGTCACGGTTATGGAAGCGTAGTATCATGTCGTTGAAACCCAGCGAAGGAGAGCAAAAGTGATGGTCACACGTATCGAAAAAGATTCGCTCGGCCCGATGGAGGTTCCAGCGAATGCGCTCTACGGCGCGCAGACCCAGCGCGCGGTGCTGAACTTTCCGATCAGCGGCCTCAAGCCCTATCCGGCTTTTATCTGGTCCATGGCGCTCATCAAACACGCGGCGGCGGAGGTGAATATGGACCTCGGCTTGCTTGACCGCAAACTCGGCGGCGCGATTGTCCAGTCAGCGCGCGAAGTGTTGGAAAATCAGTGGAATGACCAGTTCGTGGTGGATCCGTTTCAGGCGGGCGCAGGCACGAGCCATAACATGAACGCCAACGAAGTCATCGCCAGCCGCGCCAACCAGATACTCGGCTTCGCGCTCGACGATCCGGCGAAACCCGTCAACGCAAACGACCACGTCAACATGGCCCAGTCCACCAACGACACGATCCCGACC
>JACQEC010000047.1 GCA_016200765.1 Chloroflexota bacterium
ACCGAGCGGAAGTCGCCGCCAAACAATTTTAAGGCGAGGTTGACGAGGATGATTTCCAGCCCGAACGTCAGCAGAAACGTCACCAGCAGGGGCGCGCGGATGACGTTGTTGATGATATAGCGCTGGATCAGGTATCCCAGCACGAAGAAGATGGCCATCGCGGGGATAACGGCGAGGAACGGGTCGAGGTGGAGCCGCTCGAACCAGAAGTAGGTGAAGTAGGCGGCCAGCATCAGATACGCGCCGTGCGCGAGGTTGATGATGTTGAGAATGCCCCACACAATCGAGAAGCCCAACGCGACCAGCGCCAGCGTGCCCCCCAGCATCAGGCCGTTGACGATACTTTGCGGCAGGAGGTTAAAGAATTCTGTGAGCGACACTCAGCCTCTATAGCCGATGGCAGATAGCGAATAGCAGATAGCCAACCGCCATCAGCCAACCGCCATCAGCCATCAGCCATCAGCCATTTGGGGTTCGCGGGTTATGTCTAGCGTTTGTCCCAGGCCGGCACCGGGAATTGCGGCTTGGCTTCGGCCACGTCTGCCGGGAAGACGGTGCGCTTCTTGCCGTCGGTCTGCAACTGCTCGACTGCCATCGCCTTGTAGACGTTGATGCCGCGGTCGTCAAACTTGATCAGGCCATAGAACGAGGTGAACTCCAGATTGACGAGCGCCGCGCGCACCTTCTCCGGCTCAATGGAATCGGCCTTCTCAATGGCTTTCTGGTAGGTGATCACAGCCGCGCTGGATTCGGCGGCCTGATAGGGCGGCTCGTAGCCGTACTTCTGCGTGAAGACCTTGGCGTAGTTCTCCGGCGTCTTGAACACGTCGTTGCCGGTCAACTTCAGCGCCGGTGTCCACTGCGCGCCGGTGAAGATATAGTCGGCGTCCTTCTTCAGCGAGTCGCGGAACTCCGGCGTGGCCGGGCCGACGCTGAACGCCCAGACTTTGGCGTTCACGCCGAGGTCCTTGCCCTGCTTGACGATCAGGATGGAATCTTGCAGGTGACCCGCGCCGAGGATGATGTCGGGGTTGAGGCCCTTCACGACCGTCAGGAGCGAGGAGACGTCTTTGGTCGCCGAGGGGTACTTCTCGTTATAGACGACCTTCAGCCCCTTCGATTCGGCGTAGGCCTTGGCCCCATCGGCCACCTCTAGCGAGAAGATCTCGTTCTCGACGAGGATGGCGACCGTCTTGAGGTTCGGGTCGAGCGCGAGGGCCATCTCCAGCACGCCGCGCAGGTACATTTTGCCGGGGCTAAGGATGCCGAAGGAATACTTGAAGCCGCGGCTGAAGATGTCTTCGGCCGCGCCGTTGGCCTCGACCATCGGCACCTTGTATTTCTCGCTGATGACGGTGGCGTTGCGCGTCGGGCCGGAGCCGTAGGGGCCGAGCAGGAGGTTGACCTTGTCTTCGGTGATCAACTTCTCGGTCAGTTTGGCGCTCGTGTCGGGGTTGGATTCGTCGTCGTAAAACTTGATGGCGATCTGGTACGCCTTGCCGCCGACCTTGATGCCTCCGGCGGCGTTGACTGCCTCGACCGCCAGATCGTAGCCGTCCTTGGTGTACTTGCCCTCGTTGTTGGTCTTGCCGGTCAGCGAGACCGCCGCGCCAAAGGTGATGGTCCCGGCGAAGGTGGGGGCGGCCGGCGCCGCGGCTTTGGTCGCGGTGGGCGCGGCCTGGGCGGCGGGCGCCGTCGTCGGCGCGGATGTGGCTGGGGCGGTCGGGCCGCAACCGACCGCAATCAGGGCCAGTGCCAGCACGATCAGAACCACGAATTTCTTGAACATGTCTCTCCTCCTAAAATATCTGTGCCTGTTCCGTGTCAGGAATATACATGGAATGGGGGCCGTTGTCAATGGCGGCGGAGCGTCAATTTGCGGGAAGGCATCGGTTGGAAACCGACGCCTATTCTTGGGAAACCCGCTGCGCGGGTTGGCACGCCGATCCGGAGGAGGATGTCATGGCGCGCGAGCGAAGCCATCTCCCCGCCAGATGCAGGAGATGCTTTCGTCGCACAAGGCGCTCGTCGGTTGGAGGGCAGGCTTCAGCCGGACAGGTCAGCGAGCCATCGCACCGGCTGAAGCCTGCCCTCCCAAGACGCCGCCGCGCGATGACGCGCGTAACCTAACCTTGTAACTCACGTTACGCCAAGATGTCATGGCTTCGCCGCCAAAGACGCTCTTCGCAACCCCGCGCGTAACATGAGTTTATAAGACCGATACTCGTCTTGGTAAAAATGGCCGCACCGGTTGACTAACGCGCCGACTTTCGGTAAACTGAATCGCAGTCGTTTTGCGGATGATGTTCACCGGAGGTGCAACAAATGGATCCCCTATTGATCTCTGCGCTCATCACCGGCCTCGCCACCGTTGCAGGCAACCTGCTTGAGAAACGCGTCCTTGGGCCTGCACTCGATACCACGATTCAGAAAGTGCAAGGCTTCACTCAATCGGATGACAATTACGCCGAGGGGCGGAAGGCCGTTGAAGACGCCATCTCCGCGGCCATTAACGACGCGATGCGGTACGCGGGCGAGACGGGCGCGCTTCAATACTTCCAGCGCATCCGCTTGCACGAGGTGATTGAGAAAGCGGCCATCCGCGAGGAGATGATGCGCCTCGTGTTTCTCGCCACGTCAGACGACCCAACATTAGTGCCTGATGCGCTTCTCGACGCCTTGCACCTCAATCACGATCAGCGCCCCTCGCTTGCAAATCTCCTCTTCTACCTGCATCGCCGTCTGAATGCGTTGCCCGACTTCCAACCGCTGTTGGAAGCGACGCGCGATCAAGCCGTTGTGACGGAATTGAAGGGCATGGCGCGCGATTTGTCTGCGCTGGCGGGCGTGATTGACGATGGCGCGATGCGCGTGCGACTCGTCGAGCCAACGTGGAACCCTGAGCCATACCTGCGCTATCTCGCCAACGAGTGCAACCGTCTGCGCTTGAGTGTGATTGATCCGCAGTACGTCAAGCCATCGGGCGAGAACCGCATCGCGCTCATCGAGGTATACACCGATCTCGAAGTGACCACACCGGCACCGGTCAAACAAACAGTCGAGCGCCGGCACGTTGGTAAGGACGAGGCCACTTTAGGGAGCGAGCGCGAGCGTCGTCTCACGGCACTCGAAGCGGTTTCCGAACCGTTATCGCCGCGTGTCGTGTTGCTGGGCGACCCCGGTGGCGGCAAGTCCACCTTTGTCAACTACCTGGCGCTGTGCTTGACGAACGAAAGGCTCGAGCCGCAGGCAGGATGGATGAAACGCCTGCACGGATGGATGCAAGCCCCGTTGTTGCCTGTGCGCATTGTGTTGCGCGAGCTAATCGCGTGGGTGGACACGCAAAGCAACCCGCAAGCCCATGCGAAGACGCTTTGGGATTTCGTCGCACACGACCTCGTAGAACACGGTCTGGACGATGCGTTCAAGCCGCTCAAGCGCCAACTGCTTGAGCGCGGCGGTTTGGTGCTGCTCGATGGGCTGGACGAAGTGCCCGACGCCCATGCGCGCCGGACATTTGTCAAAGATATGGTCGAAGATTTCGCGCGGTCGTGCAGCCTGTGTCGTTTCGTCGTGACCTCGCGCCCCTACGCCTATCGCGAGCAGGGGTGGAAGCTCGAAGGCTTCAGCGAGCACACGCTCGCGCCGTTCAGCGCCGAGCAGATCGAAGGTTTCGTGGGTCGCTGGTACACGACAGTCGCTCCGTTTGAAGGGTGGAACAAAGCCAGCGCAGATGCGAAAGCCGACGAGTTGATTGCGGCCTGCCGCCAGCCGTATCTGTTTGAACTGGCAGAGCGTCCCTTGCTTTTGACCTTGATGGCGACTCTGCACACCTCGCGCGGCAAACTGCCCGACGACCGCGCCATGCTGTATCAGGACTGTGTAACGCTCATGTTGGATTACTGGCAGCGCGGCAAAGGCATAGCAGCGCCGGGACAAGCGCAGACCCAAGATGGTGTGTTGAGCGTTTTGGGTTTGCCGCGCGATACACTGGAACAGGCGCTGAGTCAAGTGGCGTTTGAGGCGCACCAGCGACCGGCAGACCGCAAAGCCGGTCCGGCCAACATCAGCGGCGAGGAATTGCGCCGCGCGCTCGCGCCATCGTTGGGCAACAGCCTCGACAAGGCAAACTCTGTGATTGCCTACATCCAGACGCGTGCGGGGTTGCTGGCCGAACACGGCGTGGATCAGTATACGTTTCCGCACCGCACCTTTCAGGAATTTCTGGCCGCGCGCTATGTGTTGAACTCTGAACATGTGCCATACGATCTGGCACAATGGGTGCGTGAAGATCGCGATCGGTGGCGCGAGGTCTATCTGCTGGCCGTAGGGCGTGTGCGCTCGACGATGTTCGGGCAAGCTGTCGCTTTAATCAATGCCCTGTGCGCGACCGAATATGAGGCGAGGCAGACGATTACCGACGAAGACGCGCTCGCGGCGCTACTAGCCGCACAGGCCGCCTGCGAAGTTCATTTGTACGAACAGACCAGTCGTTCGTACCAGCAGACGCGCACCAAGTTGCAGAATTGGCTCGTCGGCATCATAGCGCAAGGCGCGCTGCCGCCGGTTGAACGCGCCGAAGCGGGGCGCTGGCTGAGCGCGCTGGGCGACCCGCGCGCGGACGTGACCTGTGACGTTCCCGTGACCGTGCCCGTCGGCGCGGGCGAGTTCACCATGGGGAGCGATCAATACGATGACGAGAAACCACAACATCTCGTAAGGTTGTCAGCGTATCGCATCGGCAAATATCCGGTGACGAACGCGCAGTATCGCCGCTTCGTGGCCGACGACGGCTACATGGACAAGTGGCGGCGCGGCGGCTGGACGGAGGCAGGCTGGCGATGGCGGGAAGAAAATCAGATCGAGAAGCCAGAGTATTGGGACAACCCGCAGTGGAATTTGGACAATCACCCTGTGGTGGGTGTCTCGTGGTACGAGGCCGTCGCATACTGCAACTGGTTGAGCAAAACGACAGGCCGCAAGTTTCATCTGCCGACTGAAGCCGAGTGGGAGAAGGCCGCGCGTGGAGAGGATGGCCGCGCATGGCCGTGGGGCAACGAGTTCGATACAGAGAAGGCGAACACCGCCGAGAGCAACATCAGTCGCACGACGGCGGTCGGGCTGTTCCCGTATGACAAAAGCCCGTATCAGGCCTATGACATGGCGGGGAATGTGATCGAGTGGTGCAGTAGTCAGGATAAGCCATATCCTTATCGTGCAGATGATGGGCGCGAGGATTTGACTGGCGATCATTCGCGTCAGGTGCGTGGCGGGTCGTGGGACCTCCACCAAGTCTACGCGCGCTGTGCCAACCGCTACGGGTACCAGCCGGACTTCCGTCTCTTCGTTATCGGGTTTCGTGTTGCCGAGTCGTAACTCCCTGTAGTTGGTTCTGAATTCTGCATACTGGGTTCTGTATTCTGATGGGTTGCGCGCGAAGCGCGCCGGCGGCAAAAATTCAACCTCACCCCCTGGCCCCCTCTCCCTGGTGGGGAGAGGGGGAACGCTCGCAAGGATGAAAACCTACAAACACCTCTACCCGCGCATCTGCGACTTCGAGAACCTCTATGCGGCGTATCGCGCGGCGCGCAAAGGGAAGCGCGATAAGGCGCAGGTCTATCGCTTTGAGTTCGGCGCCGAATCGGAACTGGTGCGCCTGCAAGAGGAACTGGCGGCGCAAACCTACCAGCCGGGGGCGTACACCAACTTCCGCCTGAACGACCGCAAGCGGCGGCTGATCAGCGCCGCGCCGTTCCGCGACCGCGTCGTCCATCACGCGCTCTGTAACCTCGTCGAACCGATCTTCGATAGAACGGCATCGGTTGGAAACCGACGCCTATTGGTATCAAACCGGCTGCGCCGGTTCGGCGAGCCTCACCCCCAACCCCTCTCCCAAGTATGGGAGAGGGGAGCGGGTTCCCCATGGCGGCGTCGGTTTCCAACCGATGCTGATGTTTCCGTTATCCTGTGATCCCATCACCGGACTGCCAGTCCCACCCTGCCGCTTCCAATTCAACCAGCGCGGCGAAACGCCCGCCGCGCGCGATCAAGTCGGCGGGCGCGCCTTCCTCGACGAGGCGGCCTGCTTCCATCACCAGCACGCGGTCGGCCTCACGCGCGGTCGAGAGGCGGTGGGCCACCGTCAGCACCGCGCGGCGATGGCTGGCGACATCGGCGCGCAGGGCGGCGCGAAAGGCCGCGTCGCTGGCGTTATCCACAGCCGCCGTCGCCTCGTCCAACAGCAGAACGGCAGGATCCCACACGAGCGCGCGCGCCAGCGCGAGCAACTGTCGCTGACCCGCCGATAACTGCGCGCCGCCGCCGCGCCCTGCCCCGCTTAAAGGCGTATCATAGCCCAGTGGCAAGGCGCGGATGAAGCCGTCGGCGCCCGCGATCAGCGACGCGCGCTCGACCGCTTCGCGCGGCACCGAGGCGTCGCCCAGCGTCAGGTTCTCGAAGACCGTTTCGCTGAACAACTGCACGGCCTGCGGCACCACACCCACCACCCGCCGCCGCTCGTCCGCGCTCAACGCGCGGGGGTCGCGGCCCGCCACCCGGATCGCGCCCGCCCACGGCTCGTAGAGGCCCGCCAGCAAGTGCAGGGCACTGCTCTTCCCCGCGCCCGTGCGCCCGACCAACGCAATGTGCTCACCCGCGCGCGCGCTGAACGAGAGGCGGTGCAGGACGGCCAGTCCCTCTCGGTAGCCGAAGACCACATCGCGCAAGAGGATGGCATCTTCCGCGGGCAGAAACTCCGGTGGAAATTGTTCAAAACTCACCGCCGAGGGCGCGCCCTTCGACAGGCTCATGATGCCGTGCGCGCGGCTTTCTTCTTTGCTCTGTTCGGCGTTCTCTGCGGGCTCGGCGGTGGATGACATCGTGCTTGCGCCGTGCAACGCCACGTTCTCGACTGGCAGGGCCAGCACCTGCCGGATGCGCTCCAGGCCCGACAACGCGCTCTGCACTGTCTGCCACTCGTCGCCGAGGTCTATGATCACCCCGAAGAAGCGGCGGAACAGCAGGACGAACGCCGTCAGCACGCCGAGGGAGATATGCCACGCCGCTGTGACGCCGCTCGCGCCCAGCCACAACAGCAAGGCGACGATCAGCGCCGACAGCGTAGCCATCAACGGCGGGTAGAACGAGTTATACACGGTGGAGCGGTTAGCCGCGCCGACCACCAGTCGCAGGCTCTGGCGAAAGCGCGTGCTGAACACGTCTTCGCGGCGAAAGGCGCGGATGACCTCGACCCCATTCAAGGTCTCCTGCAGGGCAGTGTTCATCAGGCCGGTGGCGATGCGGTTGTCGCGCTCGGCGGCGCGCACGCGCACGCGGAAGAACTGCGTGATCACGACCAGCAACGGCGCGATCAACGCCGTCACGAAGGACAGCGGCGCGCTCAACACGAGCATCGCGGCGGCGGTGGTCAGCAGGCTCAACAGGCTGGAGACGAGGATCGCCACGCCCGACGTGAACAGCGTGTCCACCGTTTCCACGTCGGCGGTGCCGCGGCTGATAATCTCGCCGATGGGCGTTTGATCAAAGTAACTGATCGGCAGTTGTTGCAGGTGCGCGAACAGGCGCACGCGCAAATCGTGCAGAGCGCCCTGCGCCACAACGGACGTGAGGTAGATGCCAAGCGCGTTGACACTGCCCACGGCGACCGTCGCGCCATAGTAGAGCGCGGCCAGTGTCAGCAGTCCCTCTGTCGCGCCGGTCGTCAGGTGCGTGTCAATCAGCCGCTGGACGATCAGCGGCGGCACCACGTCGAGCGTCTGCGCCAGCAGGAAGGACAGCGCGATCACCGCCAGCCAGACGCGCCACGGGCGAATGAGCGCGCGGATCATGCCTCGACCCCGCCCCCGACTGTGATCGGGGGCCCGCTCATGACGCGGCGCTGGGCGGCGAAGATGCGCGCGTAGAGGCCGCCCGCCGCCATCAACTGCGCGTGCGTGCCGCGCTCGACGATGCGGCCCTGCTCGAGCACCACCACCAGATCGGCCAGCGGGAAGGCCGCCAGCCGGTGCGAGCACAGCACAATCGTCGCGCGCTGCTGTGGCGACGCCAGCGGGCCAAACGCCTCTTGCAGATTCGCCACCATCTGCGCCTCGACGCTCACATCCACCGCCGAGAAGGGGTCATCGAGCGCCAGCAGGCCCGGCCGATGTGGGGCAAAGCCCGCAACCGCCCGCGCCAGCGCGATGCGCTGTCGCTGACCGCCCGAGACGCGGATGCCCATCTCGCCAATCGGTGTGTCGAGGCCGGACGGGAAGGCGCGCAGGTCGTCCTGCAACGCGGCGATGGTGGTCGCCTGCTCCACGCCGTCGGCCGGTCCAGTCCCAAACAGGACGTTCTCGCGCACGGTGCCGGAAAAGAGAAACGGCTCTTGCGGCAGATAGCCAATCGCCGGGTCGCGCCCATCAAAGAGGATGCGCCCGGCTTCCAACGGGTAAACGCCGAGCAGGGCGCGCGCCAGCGCGCTCTTGCCGGAGCCGACCGGCCCGGTGACCGCGACGAGCGCGCCCGCCGGGACTTCAAGACTCAAGTCGTCCAGCGCCAGCCGCGCCGCGCCCGGATAGCGAAACGAGACATGCTGGAGCGAGATGGCTACCGGCCCCGCCGCCCCTGTCGCGGTCGCGCCGTCGCGCGCGCCATTCAGGCCGACGATGTGGCCGGGGCGGAACGAAGCGAAGCGCGGCTCGCCGGCCATGGTGAGCGGCGGGCTTAACAGCGACAGGAGGCGCGCATAGGCCGCCGCGCTGGCCTGCACCTGATTGATCACCCTCGGCACCTCGCGGAAGCCGCGGTTGACCGCGCGCCCATAGAGTTCGAGGTACGCCACAAAGCCGCCAACGGTCAGCGCGCCCGACAGCACACGCTCGCCGCCCTGCCAGATCAGCACGATGACCCCCAGCGTGACGAGAATGATGTAGAACGGCTGTAGGCCAACGCGCAGTCGCTCGCTGGCGATATTGGCAGAGGCCTGACGGCGCGAGAGGCGCGCGATCTGCGCGATGGCCGACTCGGCGCGGCCAAAGAGGCGCAAGACGCGCACGCCGGTCAACTGCTCTTGCAAGGCGGCGGTATAGGCGGCGTTGGCCTGCCGCGCGCGGGTGGTGCGCCCGCGCACCCAGCGTCCCGATGCGTAAGCCAGCCCCATCGCCAGCGGCGTGGTGGACAGCACCGCCAGCGTCAGCCCGGCATCAACCCAGAGCATGGCGACGACGAAGGAGAGGGTGAAGAGCATGGTATCCCACAGCTCAATCACAAAGCGCCGCACGCCGAGGCCCCAGGTCTCCACGTCGCCGACGATGCGCGCCATCAGGTCGCCGATGGCGGTCTGGTGCAGGCGCTCCATCGGCCAGGCGAGCACGCCGCGCAAGAGGTCGGCGCGCAGGTTGGCGCGCATCCGCGCGTTGGCGGTGATCAGGAACCAGCGCTTGAAGACGCGCGGCCCCTCGGTCAACAACGTGCCGCCGACGAAGGCCAGCGCCGCCCAGCCCACCGCGCCCGCGGCGGCCTCGCCGCGCCCGGCGGCCAGCGCCGCGTCAATCGCCCGCCCCAGCAAGATGGCCGGCAGAACGACCAGCGTGTTCATCAGGATGCCCGCCACAGAGCCGACCAGCAGTTCCCCGGCGACTTGACGGAAGTAAGGGCGCATGGCCCAGAGGAAGCGAATCATGCTTAGGGAGCAGTCAAAGCAAGTGACTGAATCACGCTACGCAAAGAGGTCATAGTTTGTTTCACCTGACGTTGTTTGCGAAGCCATCTCCTCGCCGCTGGAGTACAGGCTTGAGCCGGACAGGCCCGCGAGCCATCACACCGGCTGAAGCCTGCTCTCCCAAGACGCCGCGGCGCAATGACGCGCATAACACGAGTGACTGTATCCGCATCTTGGCATCTCCTCAAATGGTGATGACATTGACGACGAACGAGACCAGGGTCAACAGCGCGCGCTGAAACGTGACGAGTGACGGGTGGCGGGTGACGCAACGACGGCAACCGCCCTTCGGCAGGCTCAGGGCTTCGGCGCGGGCATGTAATCGCCGTCTGGTTTGCCCTGGCGCACCATCGCCTGGCAATAGGCGTAGAGCGCGTCGTAGACAATCCACTCGGCGGTATTGATCGCGTGGTCGTCCGGATAGCCCAGATGGCGGAAGCCTTCGGCGATAGCTTCCAGCCCCGGCCCTTCCGGCTGATGCCAGAGCGTGTTATCCGTGTCGGCGCCGTTGACGATTTTTCCCAGCAGCACCAGTGCGGGATCGTCTGTCAGGCGGTACTTTGACAGAATCGCCTCGAACGAGCACGCCTTGCCATGGTGGCCCAACTCGACGCCCTTGACATCGTATGGCGTCGCTCCGAGGCGTTCGGCTTCGCCCATCACTTTATCGGCAGGCACGAAGATAAACTCGGCCTGCGGGTCCACAAACTTCTTGATGAGCCACGGACAGGCCACACGGTCTACTTTGACGTGCTCGCGGGTAATCCATTGCATGTCATCCTCCTACTCATACAGAATGGTGGCGATGCGCCACCGCCCGCCCAGTCGGTCGCCTTGACCCTGCAGGTTGCAGCGGTGCAGGTGCAACTCAATGACTCCGTTTTGGATGGGTGCGATTTTCGCCCAACCGTCGGTCACGAGGTCAATGCGGACGAAATGCTCGACGAATTGCCTTTCGACGATGTTGTGCCTGCCGCCCCAGCGCGCGTTAAGCCGGGCGAGCGCGACCTCTGGCGTGAGCGTCTCAGTGGACGCCACGCCGGGTCGCGGGGCGAAGGAAACCTCATTGGCGAGCCATGCTGAGAACCCATTCGCGTTGCCGCCGCCTAGCGCCCGTGTGACCGCCTGCAGGATAGCGTCAAAGTCCGCAGGGAGTGCGACAGGCGTGGACGTCACCTCGCTGTGTGGCGTCTCCGTGGGGCTGGCGATAGGGAGCGCTGCGCGCGACGGGTGCGCCGCAGGCCCGGAGAGCACGGAATCCCGTTCGCAGTCTGCGCTGAAGATCAACAACAAGCTGGCCAGGCCGGGTGCGATGAATCGCTCCATCTCAATCTCGGATTACGGCTTGACATGAATGCCGTGAGCCTCGGCCAGGGCGCTGATCTGTTGGCGGTTGACCTGTGTGGGATCATAGGTGACCTGCAACTCCTGCGCGCCTGCTTGCACGTCGGTCACGCCCGGTAAATTCCGAATTGCCTCGACGAGTGGCACGGTCTCATCTTCGGAGACAATGGTGACGAACTGGAAACTTTCCGTGCGCAGCTGTGTTGAACCTGCCGGTGTCGGGCTAACCGTGGCCGCGCGCGCGGGTGTGATCGCCGACGATGCGCCCGCGGCGGTCACGCGCACGTCATCGAAACACGTGACCGAATCCGCTTTCGTCCACAGGCCGACACCGCCAGACTTATACGTATCATCCGTCGTCTCGACGACCAGCGTGCCATCCAGCGAGCCGCGCAGACGGTTGCCGGCCGCCTCAACCTTCAGTTCGTGCCATTGGCCCGATGCCACTTTGCCCGAGCCTTCTTTGATCACGATGCGTTGGGCGGCGACGTATTTGTAGAAGTTGACGTTGTCTTCGAGGGCGTTGGCGCGCAGGATGTAATAGTTATCCTTGTTCTGGATGCGAAAGATGATACCCGCGGCCCGGTCTTGATTGCCCGCAATGGGCTTGAAGCGCGTCATCACGGTGACATCCGCATAGGCGGCGCTGGTCAGAGACAGCGCTGGATAGGTCGCGGCGCCCGTCTGGCAGAGCGCGTTGGGAGGACTGGGCGCGTCTCTCTCGGCGCGCACCGCCCACGTTCCGCTGAACACGGCGGCGCCGCCGGGCAATCCGCCAATGGGATCGCGGTCAAAGTTGAAACTTGGCGCGGGGTTCTGGGCCGGGGCCGTTGGGGCGGCTGTCGGACCGGTGGTGGTTGAGGTCGGCGGCAGGGTTGGCGGCGACGTCGGCTGGGTGGCATTCGTGGCCAAAGCGCTGGGCGTGTTCGTCGTCGCAGACGGCGGCGCGGCTGTCCCACAGGCCGCCACGGCCAGCATGAGCGTGAGCCACACGCTCAAAGTTGCACAGCGGAAAAGTTGATGGCGCATGGTCCTCCACATCAGATCACGAACACATTGACGACGAACGATACGATCGTCAGCAGTACACGCGTCCGCTCCCAACCCGCGGCATCCGGCGGACGACGGAACGCGGCGTAAACGCCCACGAAGACATACGAAACCACTGGACTCAGCAGGTCGTTGGGACTGAAGGGCGGCATGCTGTCGTCATTCAACAGTGGGATGTTGGCCGTATAGCGCCACGCTAGTACCGACAGCCCAACCACCAGCGCCAGAAGCAAGCACTCACCTCTATTCAAGAGAGGGTCACGCCCATTGACTGCGAGCAGCACGACGAAACTCACCGCAAAGGCAAGCGCGGCCGTTAGCGCGATCCACCACACAGGAAAGGTCGAGGGGAATTGTGGCATGAGATTGGCCTTAGATGCGAATGTGGCGCGACTTGCTCTGCTTGAGCGTCACATGACCTGCTCCGGCGCTTTGTCGAGGTGGTTGAGCATAAAGCCGCGCACCACCGCGTCGTCGTAATCGTCCAACGGCAGGTAATAATTCCAGGCGACCAACGTCAGCCGATTGGGCGCTGTGTGATAGGGCGTGATGAGCAGTTTCACGTTGCCCAATTTGCTGCGCGGCGCCGTCTTGAACAGCGCGTCGAGTCGGTTCAGCAGGTCGGGGCAATCCTGTGGGCAGTTATACAGGATCACGATGCCGCCGTGCTCCAAGTTGTGCACCCAACGCTCTTCAGGGACCGGATCGTGATAGATGCCCCAATCGGCAGGCGCGTCCCAGTGCGGGCCCGACGTCGGCGGCGTGGAGTTGTACGGCGCATGTTGTTGGCCAATCTGCACATGCTGACCGCCCAGCGAGGGCACGGGCGTGCCCACTGCC
>JACQEC010000048.1 GCA_016200765.1 Chloroflexota bacterium
CTGGAGAACTGGAGCAGCGCCGAGAAGGTGATCGGCCTGTGCTATTTTGGCCCCGCGCCGCGCTCGTTTATTCAGGTGGACGAGGTCGTGCAGGCCGTCCGCGCCGCCACCGGTTGGGACTTCACGGCGGAGGAGTTACTGCGCGTCGGCGAGCGCGCTACCAATCTCGCGCACACCTTCAACATCCGCGAGGGCTTCTCGCGCAAGGATGACACTCTGCCGGAGCGCCTGTTCGCGCCCCTGCAAAACGGCGCGCTGGCCGGCGTGGCGATCCCGCGCGACGACTTCGAGCGCGCTTTGACGGAGTTGTACCGGCTCAAGGGCTGGGACCCGCAGACCGGCGCGCCAACCCGCGAGCGACTGCGCGCGCTGGACATCGAGTGGGCCGCAGACCTGATGGGGGCGGGCGTATGAAGTTGTATCTGGGCGGCCATCTTGACTGGTACGCACCCGATCAGCGCGCGCGCCATGAGTTTTCGCTCACCGCGCCCACCGCCCTGCTGGCTCTCGTGCAGACGTTGGGGATTCCCCCGGCGGAGATTGTCACCACGGCGGTGAACGGCACGCTGGTTGATCTGGAAGCAATCCACGTGTCCGACGAGGACGTTGTGGAGTTATTTTCGGCGATTGGCGGCGGGTAAGGCACGCCCTCCAATACTCGTCTAATAACCTTCTTAGGCTTCTCCAACGCTCTGAACCTATAATTGCCGTTGCGCGTGAGCGCGTTCTGCGTTGATGCAATTCGTGAGGCCGTCAAAACGCATTAACGCGCAACGCGCCAACAACCATGGGGATTGATATGCGACTGGACAAGTTCACCCAAAAAGCCCAAGAGGCGGTCGCCGCGGCTCAGCAAGAGGCGCAGTCACGCAGTCACAGTCAGGTCGAGCCGGAGCACCTTTTGCTGGCGCTCCTCCAGCAAAGCGATGGCGTGGTGCCGCAGATCGCCCAGCGCGTCGGTGTGCGCCCCGAGACTTTAATCGCGCAGGCCGAGCAGGCCCTGCGTGGCAAGCCCACCGCCTCCGGCCCTGCCGCACAAGTCAGCGCCTCGCGCGACCTGTTCGCCGCGCTGAACAAGGCGCAGGCCGAAGCCAGCGCCATGCGCGATGAGTACGTCTCGACCGAGCACCTCTTGCTCGGACTGATGGATTCGAGCATCGGCCAGACGCTCACGCGGCAGGGTCTGACACGGGATGCGGCGTTGCAAGCCTTGCAAGCGATTCGCGGCAGTCAGCGCGTCACCTCGCAAAATCCGGAGACGACGTACGCGGCGCTCGAGAAATACGGGCGCGACCTGACCGATATGGCCCGCCGCAACCGGCTCGACCCGGTCATCGGGCGTGACGAGGAAATCCGCCGCGTGATTCAGGTGCTATCGCGCCGCACAAAGAACAACCCGGTGCTCATCGGCGAGCCGGGCGTTGGCAAGACGGCCATCGTCGAGGGTCTCGCCCAGCGCGTGGTGCGCGGCGACGTGCCGGAAGGACTGAAAGACAAGCGCATCGTCGCCCTCGATCTGGGCGCGCTCGTCGCCGGAGCAAAATATCGCGGCGAGTTTGAGGAGCGGCTCAAGGCGGTGCTGAAAGAGGTCACCGAAGCCGAGGGCAAGGTGGTCATGTTTATTGACGAACTCCACACGGTCGTCGGCGCGGGCGCGGCCGAGGGCGCGATGGATGCCAGCAACATGCTGAAGCCCATGCTCGCCCGCGGCGAACTGCACGCCATCGGCGCGACCACGTTGGATGAGTACCGCAAGCACATTGAGAAAGACGCCGCGCTTGAGCGCCGCTTCCAGCCGGTGATGGTCGGCCAGCCGACGGTCGAAGATACCATCTCGATCCTGCGTGGGCTGAAGGAGCGCTACGAAGTGCATCACGGTGTGCGCATCACCGATGGCGCGGTCATCGCCGCGGCGACACTGTCTGACCGCTACATCACCGACCGCTTCCTACCCGACAAGGCGATTGACCTGATTGACGAGGCGGCCTCGCGCCTGCGCACCGAGATTGACTCCAAGCCCGCCGCGCTCGACGAGATTGACCGGCGCATCATGCAATTGGAGATTGAGCGTGAGGCGCTCAAGAAGGAGCGCGATGCCGCCTCCCAGTCGCGGCTGGCGCGGATCGAGAAAGACGTGGCCGACCTGCGCGAGGAATCCAACCACCTGCGCGGGCGCTGGGATCTGGAAAAGCAATCCATTCAGGCCATCCGCCAGACGAAAGAGAAGATCGAGCAGACCCGCGGCGAGGTTGAATCCGCCGAGCGCCGCGCCGACCTCGAAAAAGCGGCGCGTCTGCGCTACGGCACCATGCGCGACCTGGAGCGTAACCTGCAGGAGCAGGAACGCCAGTTGAAAGACCTGCAGAAGAACGGCGCCCTGTTGAAAGAGGAAGTGGACGATCAGGATGTGGCGGCGATTGTCTCCAAGTGGACCGGCGTGCCGGTGGCGAAGCTGATGGAGGGCGAGGTCGAGAAGCTGATCAAGATGGAAGAGCGCCTGCACCGGCGGGTGATCGGCCAGTCCGAAGCGATCAGCGCGGTGGCCAATGCGGTGCGGCGCTCCCGCGCCGGGTTGCAAGACCCGCAGAGGCCGCTGGGCTCGTTCATCTTCCTGGGCCCGACGGGTGTCGGCAAGACCGAGTTGGGGCGCGCGCTGGCCGAGTTCCTGTTCGACGACGAGGGCGCTCTGGTGCGGATTGACATGAGCGAGTATCAGGAAAAGGCGGCCAGTTGACCGAAGCCGTGCGCCGCCGTCCCTATTCCGTTGTGCTGTTTGACGAAATCGAGAAGGCGCACCCCGAAGTGTTCAACGTCTTGCTGCAGGTGCTCGACGATGGCCGGCTCACCGACGGTCAGGGCCGCACGGTCAACTTCAAAAACACCATCGTCATTATGACCAGCAATATTGGCTCGCAATACATCCGCGAATTGGGCGGGCGCGACGACGAGGAGATGCGGCGGCGTGTGCTGGAGGCGATGAACCAGCATTTTCGCCCGGAGTTTTTGAACCGCGTAGATGAGGTTGTCATCTTCCATTCGCTGGACAAACAGCAGTTGATGGAAATTGTAGCGATCCAATTGCGGCGGCTAGAGGCGCTGCTGGCCGACCGCCACATCACGTTGGAGGTCACTGCGGAGGCGAAGGCGTGGCTGGCCGACGCCGGTTATGACCCGGTCTATGGTGCGCGGCCGCTCAAGCGGGCGATCCAGCGGCACCTGCAAGACCCACTCGCGCTCCGACTTCTGAACGGCGAGTTTAGCGACGGCGACACGATTGTCGCCGATGCCGATGGCGGCCGGTTGAGCTTCTTCAAAGGGGTGCCGATGCGGCAAGCCAGCTAGTCTTTGGGGGTCGCGAGGTGCGCCTCCCCATCATGTGTTCCGCAGCAGCCCGCTCTGAATCGCGTACGCGACCGCTTGCGCGCGGTTATGAAGATGGAGCTTCTGCGAGATATTCTTCAGATGGTATTTGACGGTGTTCGGGCTCAGGTTCATCTGTTCGGCGACCTCGCGATTGGTCAGCCCCGACGCCACCAGCCGGAGCACCGCGACTTCACGCTCGCTCAATGGCTCGCGGCTGTCTGGGCTTTTCGCCTGGCGCATAGTGCGCGCGAACTCGCCGAGTATCTTGCCGGCGAGCTGTCTTGAGATTGGCGCATCGCCCTGCGCCACACCATCTAATAACTCAAAAAACGCCTGCGTATCAGTGTTCTTCAGCAGGTAGCCCTGCGCGCCGCTTTTGATCGCCTCAAACACGTTCTCGTCGTCGTCCGAGACGGTCAGGATGACCACGCACGCCTGAGGCATCTCGGCGGTGATGACCCGCGTAGCCGCCAGCCCGTCCATCCGCGGCATGTTCAAATCCATCAAGATAATGTCGGGCTGTAGGCTTCGCGCCAGCTCCAGCGCCTCATACCCGTCATGGCCCTCGCCCACCACGTCATAGCCGCGGGCGCGCAGCAACGACCCGACGCCATCACGGAACAATGGGTGGTCATCCACGAGAAGAATACGCTTAGTCACGGTGTTTGCGATTCGCCCGGTACCAGCGGGGCCTGAATGGTGACGGTCGTCCCCTGGCCGTGAGCCGATTCGAGGCGAAGCGTGCCGCCAATGGATTCGACGCGCTCGCGCATGGACTGTAGGCCAAAGTGGGGCAAGGCGCTTTCCTCTATCCGTGCGGTATCAAACCCTTGACCGTCGTCATGGACGGTGATTCGGATTGAGCCGCTGACACTGCTTAAGGTCACCTGCGCGCCTCGCGCATGGGCGTGCTTGCGGACGTTGCTCAACGCCTCTTGAACCACCCGCAGCAGCTGCACCTCGGCCTGGGAGCCCAGTGGCAAGCCGTCAAACTGGCTGGCATCTACCGTGATCGCCACCCCGCTCAACTGGCTCAAGTGCCGCGTATAGTTCACCAGCGCAGCGGCCAAATCGTGATCGGGCGCGGTCTCTGTGCGAAGCCCAATCAGCAATTCGCGGGCATCGGCGTACAGGGCTTGAGCGTGCGCCGAAAGTTGCGCCAGTTCGGCCTGCGCCTCCGCGGGTCGTCCTTGCGCGATCAACTCGCGGGCTGTAGCCGATTTAAGGTTGACAAACCCCAGGTCTTGCGAGAACGTGTCGTGAATCTCACGCGCCAGCCGCTGTCGCTCTGCCGTCGTTGCGGTGCTACCCGCCTGCTCAAGCCGGCGGCCCTGCTCGACCGCCACAGCCGCCTGCATGGCAACCTGTTCCAGCAGCGCGCGCTCATACTCGGAAAAATCTTTCGCGGTCTGGTTGGCGACGCACAGACAGCCCACCACACGACCATCGCGTGCTATCGGCAGTCTGAAATGGGATTGGCTATACGGGCATCGGATCACCGAACACTTGATGCGGCCTGGGCTATCAGGTGGCGTCAGCCGCCGCAGGCTCACGTCAAAGGCATCGCTTTCGCCGCTTGTCCCCCCCACCCTCCACTGTCGCCGCTGTGCGTCCCAGAGGCAGAACGCCGAAACCTCGGCGCCGGTCATCTGGCGCGCGCTGTCCACAACCGCCCGTGCTAGATGCGGCAGGTCCGGCGCGGCGGAGGTTTCCAGCACGGCGTTCAGCAGGTGTTCCGCATCCACAGCCCGCGTGTCGGCCTGAGCGAGTGACGCGCGCAATGCGCGCAACTGCCGCTGAAGACCACCTTCGCGTTGGTGTGTGCGGCGTATGAGAATGGCTGTGTAGGCCAGCGCACTAAGCCAGACAAGCGCCAATAGGTCAGCGCCACCCGCAGGCAAAGCCTCCGAGGGCATCAGGAGCCACAGCCACGCGCCCACCAACCCGCATAACACGAACAGCGCGGCCAGCGCGCCCCACTCCAAACGGGTCACGACAGACTACCTTTCCGTGCAGGACTGCCTACCCTGCCAGCTTCATTCTACCATCAGGCTATGGCGCACAGATGTGACAATTGCCCCTGATAATACATGACAAATGTAACCTGTTGTTCCGCAAGGGCGCCGCTCGTAAAATCGAACGAAGTTTACCCCAAAGGGTAGGGACAAAACGCGAGATTTGGAGTATCGTGAAATTGACCCCGAGTAATGCAGAGGTATCGAACCTGGGGAAGACAACCTGAGCGATGCGGCAAGTGGTGAGCGGGGAATATCACCTAGACGTCAGTGATTGAAACCGCTGTGAGGCCTCAAGCCTCACCACTGGAATACTCAAAAGCTCCCCTCCCGTAACTAGCAAGCTGCGAGTAGCCAGTGAGCCAATAACGCATCCGTTGAGTGCGGACGGCAACTCAGCGGGTTATTCCGAAACAGGCAGATCACCAAAGATTATGAGCAAGACCCTGTGATGGGACTGCTGTCCACTACCGGCGCCTACGCGCTCGCGTGGCTGGTGAGCGCCGGACTCGTGAGCGCATTTCCGCGCGGCGGCTTGTGGCCTCCGCGCTCCCTCCTCAGCCGCACCCTGAACGCTTGGCTCGTCGCCGCGCCGCTGGCGGTGTTACTGCGCGCCTTTATTCTGGGCCGCGCGGTCATCCCCACGGCCTTCCTCGCGGTGACGCTGGTTCTTGGCGGCGCATGCCTGCTCGGCTGGCGGCTCGTCTTTGCGCTCGTCTGGTCGCGCCTGACCCGATAGGGTACAATAGTCCCACCCGTTTGGGGACAAACCGCTCTACACAATCGGGTAGGAACGCTTATACTGTTTGCAATATCCTATGACAGGGGGAGAATATGTCTGATATGAAGAGTGTTGCCACCGCCGCGGTGGTGGTGGCGATCCTGCTGTTCTTAACGGTTATGGCCTCGCCGCGCGCCAGTGTGACTCCGGCGGCCGCCCAGGCGGGCGGAGCCGTCAGCGCACCGGTCTCTGCGCCCGCGGCCAAGTCCGTGCCGGCCGCCACACCCAGCGCGCCGCATCATGTGATGTCGCCTGCGCTGGCGCCGGCTAGCAGTGAGAAGACGAAGAAGATCACGATTGAGATCAAAGACGCGCGAATCGAGATCGCGCCCGGCGTTGTCGCGGATATGTGGACCTACGACGGTCAGGTGCCCGGCACCGCGCTTCACGTGCGGCAGGGAGACACGGTTGAATTCACGCTCGTCAATCACGGCAACACCAGCCACTCGATTGATTTCCACGCCGCGCAGACCCCGTGGAACATCAACTACCGCTCGATTAACGCCGGTGAGACTCTACAGTTCACGTGGGTGGCTAGCTACCCCGGCGTGTTCATGTACCACTGCGGCACGGCGCCGGTTTTGCAGCACCTCGCCTCCGGCATGTACGGCGCGATTGTGGTTGACCCGGCTGAAGGGATGCCCAAGGCCGACCACGAGTACGTGCTGGTGCAAAGCGAGTTCTACGTCAATAAGGACGACAAGGGGCTATTTCAGACCGACTATGTGAAGGCGACCAAGGGCGACCCCGATTACGTGGTCTTCAACGGCTTCGCCAACCAGTACGCGAGCGAGCCACTGGCGGCCAACCCCGGCGAGCGCATCCGCCTGTACGTCATGAACGCCGGCCCGACCACCACCTCCGCGTTCCATGTCATCGGCGCGATCTTCGACAAAGTCTATCCGGGCAACAACCCGAAGAACGCCATCAGCGGCGAGCAGACGTATAACATTCCCCCCGGTGGCGGCGCGACGTTTGACCTGATTATCCCGGAGAAAGGGCTATATCCATTCGTGACCCACTCCTTCGCCTCAACGGGCAAAGGGGCGCTCGGTCTCATTAACGTCGGCAATGTGCCCGTGCCCGGCGCGGCCAGTCACTAACGATCCGCGGCCATCTGCCGCACAAACCCTGCGCCCGTGGCCGCCTGAGATAACAGTAGCAGCAGCGTGAGCCGCCAAGTCAGCGGTTGGCCTGCGGCGCACGTCACCAAGCGCCTGTAAAACGACAACGGTTCAAGTTGAACGCGCCCCCCAGTACGGCGGGCGCGTTTGGCGTTCACTTGGAACGCGCCGCGCCCGTAGTTGAAATGCTGACGCACAAATGCGCGGAGAGTGAGCGGGTGCGCGTGATACGCGACCGCCGCCGGGACGTAGGGAGAGCCAGATTGTTAGAAGGCAAGAACAACCGGTGGGGAGAAACACAACGATGGGACTGCGCGAGAAAGCCGACTAACAGATGCGTCGCCGTGGCATAGGGGTTATCCGGCAGCGCGTTGAGCGTCTGCCCGCCAACCAGATGAAAGGGTGTGGCCGAAAGTCGCGTTGCAAACGCCGCCAGCCAACCCGCTTCTGGAATACAGTCGTCATCCAAAAAGGCGAGGTACCGGCCCTGTGCGTGCGCCGCGCCCAGGTTGCGCGCGGCGGCGGGGCCGGCATGGGCCTGCGTCAAGACGGTCACATGCAGACAGTCGCGAAAAGCTTCGGCAGTCTGCCCGGCAGGCGCGGGATCGCCATCGTTGACGACGATGACCTCAAAGCGCTCTCGCGGATAGTCGAGCGCGGCCAGCGCGTGCGCCCTCACCCCTGCGCCCTTCTCCCCAATTGGGGAGAGGGGCTGGGGGTGAGGGCGGGTCGGGATAATCACCGACCAGTCGTAGCGCCCGGCGATGCTGTCCTAACCCTTCAATGACCCAGCCATCAGGCCGCGCATAAAGTAGCGGCCGAGGAAGATATAGACCAATAACGGTGGCACTGCCGTCAACAGCGCGGCAGCCATCTGGATATTCCACGGCACGTGGAAACTGCCCGCGATGTTGTTGAGCGAGAGCGTAATCGGGTAGACCTTGGGGGTGTTAGCGAGCGTGATCCCAAACAGGAAGTCATTCCAGATGGAGGTGAACTGCCAGATCATCACGACCACAAATCCCGGCACCGAGAGCGGGAAGAGAATATAGCGATAGATGCTGAAGAAGTTGGCCCCGTCAATGCGCGACGCTTCAACCATCTCGTTGGGAATTGCCGCGTAGTAGTTGCGAAAAATCAGCGTTGTGATAGGAATGCCATAGATGGTATGCGCTACGACGAGACCGGCAATGGTCGAATACAGGGCAATGCCGGTATAGCGCTCGAGAAGCTGGTACGTCTGTACGAGCGGGATGAGAATGCTCTGGTACGGGATGAACATGCCGAAGAGGATCAGCGGAAACAGTAAGTTCGCGCCTCTGAATTTCCACTTGGACAGAATGTATCCGTTGACCGATCCAATCATCGAAGAAATGAGCGTTGCCGGAATGACCATCTGCACGCTGTTCCAGAATCCTTGTTCCAGTCCAACGGAATCAGGCGCGCCGAACCAGGCAACCTGGAAACTGTGAAAGCCGATCACATTCGGCGGTGTCCACATCGTGAAGATATTGAGCGCCTCCTGCTGGCTCTTGAAGCCGGTGATCAACAGCACATAGACTGGCACCAGATATAAGCCGGCAGCCATCACCAACACTGCATAAAGCAAAATGCGGCGCCAGCGCAAGGGTGCGCGGCGCGCGGCGACAGCGGTAGTCATCGCTGTGCCTCCGCGCGCGTGTTGTATGCGAGATAAGGAATAATTAACACCGCCACCAGAAACAGCAGGATCACGGCGATGGCCGCGCCCTGTGCGAACAATGTTGCGTCAAAGGTCGTGCGCCACATATTGAGCGCGGGCACATCGGTGGCAAAACCGGGGCCAGAACCGGTCATCGAGACAACCAGATCATAGATTTTCAGGGAGATATGCCCCAGAATGATAACCGCGCTCAATGTGATGGGTTGCAGGAGTGGAATGACGATATGGCGGTAAACCTGGAGCTCGTTCGCGCCGTCCATACGCGCCGCCTCACGCAACTCATCGGGAATGCTGCGGAGGCCAGCCAGATACAGCGCCATCGTATAGCCCGACAACTGCCACGTAGCCGCGATCACCAACGCGGTCAGCGCCATGGCGTAACCGACATCCGAGGATGCAAGAAAGCCCAAGCCTATCTGGTTCAATATCTGCCCCACCGGCGAGTCGGGCGTGATAAACTTGACCGTGGGGTCGGTGAACCAGAGTGATTTGAGCGAATCGAGACCAATCTTTTCCAACAGCAGGTTAATCCCCACTGCCCCGATCGCAGGGTCGCCCGGCGTGAGGATCCATCGCCAGGCTACGCCCGTGACGATGAACGAGACGGCCATCGGGAATAGGAACACGCTGCGGAAGAAGCTCTCGGCTCGCACTCGTTGATCAACCAAGACGGCCAGCACAAAACCGATAGAGAGGCACGCGATCAGGAAGAACAGTGTAAAGCCCACCATGTTGCGCAAATCAATGTGAAAGCGAATGGCGTCGGTGCCCTGACCCAGAAACAATCGCTGATAACTGTGCAGGCCCGCGAATGTGAAATCGGGCGCAGCGCCCTCCCACCGCGTCAGCGAAACATAGCCGGTCCACCCGATAAAGGCATAGACGAAGATCGCCAGCGCCAGTATCGAAGGGGCCAGAAGCAAAATTGAGACAGCACGTTCCCAATTCCTAGGTTTGCGGGACATAGAGATTCCTCTAACTGCACGGCTATTGGTTGGTCGTTTGTGGCCGCAGCGCAACCTCGGCCAGTCAATGCAGTGCTCACGGGCGACAAATGGCGAATGGCTAACAGCGCATCGCTATTAGCCATTCGCCGCCTGCTACGGTCTGTCAGCGATCAATTTACTGCGGGAAGCCTGCATCCACGGCTGCCGCCACAAGCGCAGCCTGCGCCTTGGCGACATCACCGCTGGTAGCGAAGAGCACTACCGCATCAGCATAGCCCTTGGTCGCCCATTTCGGGGTAGCCGCCGCGCCATGCGTCACACTCGGCACGATCGCGTCCTTGGCCCAGTCTGCTGCAGATGACTTCAGATAGTCGTTGAACTTCGACAGATCGCAGTCCGTGCGCGCGCAGATGGAGCCTTTCAGCGGGTTAAATGCTTCCTGTGCGGCCTTCGAGCCGGCCTGCGCAATCCACGCCTTGGCGTTCGCCGGGTTCGGCGCTTTGGCCGGCAGCGCGAAGCTGTCGGACAGCGCGACGAAGATGCCCTTGGTGCCTGGCGAGCTTGCCCAGCCATAATCGGTGGACTTAGCGGCCGTGAACTGACCGTTAGCCCAGTCGCCCATGATGTTCATGGCGGCCTTGCCGTCAATCACCAGCTGCGTCGCCGCGGCCCACGTCAGCGCGTCGTGGTCGGCGTTGGCGTACGAGATGTACTTCTTGAACGTGTTGAGCGCGTCGGTGACCTTCGCGTCACTCCACTTGGTCTTGCCGGTCCACAGACCCTTGTAGCCTTCCGCGCCCAATGTGCCTGCGAGAATGTCTTCAAAGGTGTGCTGCAACTCAAAGCCATCCTTGCCACCTAGTGCGACCGGTGCGACGCCGGCCGCCTTCAACTTGTCCGCGGTGGCGAAGAATTCGTCCCAAGTCGCCGGCGCGGCGGCGATGCCAGCCTTGGCGAACAGCGTCTTGTTGTACCAGAGCACGTTGGAGCGGTGAATGTTGACCGGCACGCCCCAGTAGTGATCCTTATACTTCAGCATTGCCAACAGGTCCTTGGGGAACACTTTCTCGAAGCCAGCTGAGGTGTAGATATCGTCAACAGGGACGACATAGGTGCCGGGACTGTAGGTCTCAACCTCAAGCCCGGCGTGCAGTTGGAACGAATCGGGCGCCTTGCCGCCGATCAACTGCGTCAGCAACTGGCCTTTGAAGTTCGTGCCTGCGCCGCCGGCAATCGTGGCGTTGACGATCTCGACGTCGGGGTTCTGTGTCTTATACTGCTTGAAGATTTCATTCAGGCCCGCAAACTCACCGGCATTGGTCCACCAAGAGCCAACCACCAACTGGCCCTTCGCGCCGCTACCAAACAGCGCCGCCGGGTTATTGGGGTCAAAGGTCTTGAGGAACGCCTCCGCGTCTGCCTTAGACGGGACGCACAGCTTCCAGCCCACATCTATCAAGTCGGCATTGTCAATGTGGGCGAACGTCTTGTCTTCCAAGTTCTTCTGGTTGGTAGCAGCCATCAACGGCCAGTAGGCCAGAATGCTGCCATAAAACTTGTCCGACAGCTTCGACAGCCAGTCGGCGGCGGCGATGGTGTACGTCTGCGCGCACGCCATTCCGGCGCTGGCCGGCGCGGCGCTGGCCGACGGCACCATGGACAGCACCAGGGCCAAGACAAGCAAGAGGCTCACGAGCACAGATTTTTTCTGCATCGGTTCTTCTCCTTAATGGTCAACAAGAATTGGCTAACAGCGAATGGAACGACCTTGTCGTCTAAGCTATAAGAGAGTCGCTCACCTCCTTTCAGGGCCGCGTTGCGCCTTTGCGTGGCGCTCACGGCGGAGACAAAGAGCGCGGGGAGAATCGCTGATGACGCTCGATGTCGCCGCGGTGTATCAAAGTCCCCTACGCGCCGCCCGTGCTATTTCGCGCAGCGAAAGCCCAGATCATCATTAGCCGCCGTCAACACGCTGGAGTTGCGGGCGTAAGACGCCACCTGCTCCTTCACATCGAACCACCCGCCGCCGCGCATGATACGCAGGTTGTCGCCGTACAACTTTGCCGCCCCGCCGGTGTTGCCCGGGTAGGCGTGGGCTACTTCCGACGTCCACTCCCAGACGTTGCCGGCCATGTCCTGCACACCGTAGGAACTTGCGCCCGTGCCAAACGAACCGACGACGGTGGTGGCGCGCAGTCCTGTCTCCTTGACGTTGGCCTTCTTGGGGTCGTAATCGTTGCCCCAGGGGAAGGCGCGCCCATCGCTGCCGCGCGCGGCCTTCTCCCATTCGGCTTCGGTCGGCAACCGCTTGCCCGCCCACTGGCAAAAGGCCACGGCGTCGTTCCAACTGACCTTCACCACCGGATGCGCGTCCTTGCCGTCGGCAAACGCGCGCCAGCCGCCCTCGCCAGACTTCTCGGCGTCGGTCTTGTAATCGGTCGCGGTGACAAACTTTCGGAAGTCGGCGTTGGTAACTTCAAATTTGTCAATCTTGAACGCGGCCACATCCACCGTACGCGCCGGTTTGGCGTCGAGGGCGCCGCTATCACTGCCCATCGTGAACGGCCCGCCCGCGATGTCAACCATTTCGGTCGTGATGGCGGCTACCGGTACCGGCGTGGAACCGGCCTGCACAGGCGCGGAGGTAGCGGTGGGCGCCGGCGTCGGTGTGGGCGGCGGGGGCACGGTGGCAATGGTGGGCAAGACAATCGGGGTGAAGACCGCGGTGGCGGCCCGGGTGGGAGCCGTGGTGGGCGCGGCCTCCGATTCAAACGAGCAACCCAAAAGCATGACCGCTAACGAGCAGAGCCACACGACCTTAATGCTGAACCTCATAGCTGATCATCTCCGTTGGGGTGGTGAATGCGGACCATACCTCGCCAATTCGCGTGGAGCGGGGATAGAGTATCAATTTTGCTCGCAATTGTCAAAATGACGCAGGGCCGGCAAACGAGCGCCGCGCCGTATTTGACACGGGCGCAGAGCCATGCTAGACTGGCTCTACTTTCGGAAAGGAGGCGTACTCATGATGGTGACGGTTGTTTGTGGTCGCATTCGCGGTTCTGCACCGAGCGATGCGCGTTTTCCTTCTCGGAGTGCGCCTGTTGATGGGTAACTAGCCCAAAGACTGACTTACGAAGCCACGGCGCTCTCCAGCCCGTGGCTTTTTTTGTGCCTTTTGGCCGGCCACGGGTGCTTTTGCGTGGCCTTTTTTGTTGCGAGGCAAAACACCCAATAACGGTTGACCGATGAGGACAAGGGGGAGACGATGACGATCTTGGATGTTGACATCAGACCATTCAATCCGCGGGACGCGAGCGAGCGCGAATTTGTTGGCCGTTCCGATTTCTACAATCGCCTGCTCGCCGAACAGATGCCACTGTTCCCGCCGGTCTCGGCGGAGGAGCGCAAGGCGGGCTGGCAGAACATGCCGGCGTTTATCGAAGGGGACTACTGGAACATTTGGGACGCTCTGGGGTTGGCGGTGGTGGCGAGCGCCTATGTGAATTTTGCGCGACTGCCGGAGAACCGGCACGTGATTGAGTTCGACATCGCCATTCTGCCGGAGTACCGGCGGCAGGGTCTGGCACGCAGACTGCTGGAGCGGGTCGTCGCGCTCCCACAGCGCGAAGGCCGCCGGTTGATGATTGGTTGGACGAATAGCCGCATTCCTGCCGGTGAGGCGTTCATGCGGCGCATTGGCGCACAGCAGGGACTGATCGAGCGCACCAGCGTGTTAGAAGTGGCCGATCTCAACCGCGAGTTAATGTGCCAGTGGCAAGAGCAGGCACAGCAATCCGCGTCGGATTTCGAACTCGGCCTGTGGGATGGCTC
>JACQEC010000283.1 GCA_016200765.1 Chloroflexota bacterium
TACGACGGCGATCCAAAGGCCGACAGCACGATCGTCTATGACAAGCCCAAGGATCAAGGTGGCGCGCGCATCGGCGTGGTGATTGGCGGCAAGGTCGTCAGCGGCTTTGCCACGCCCAGCGGCAAGGCAGAACTGTTCGCCAAATCGCTGATCGGCAAGAAGGACGCAACGGGCAAAGCCGTGGACCCGCTGCCCGTCTATACGCCGCGTGACTGGCTTCCCGACGAGAAATTCCCGCTGTATTCCATTAACTGGAAGGAAGCGAGCCACACACACACGCGCACACAGAACAACGCACTCTTGCTGGACATCAAGCCGGACAACCCACTGATTATTCACCCTGACACGGCGGCAAAATATGGGATAGCCAATGGGGATGAGGTCTGGGTTGAGTCGCCTTATGGTAAGGTCAAAGCTAAGGCGAAATTGTCGAAGCGCATGCACCGTGAAGTGGTGGGCCTGCAGCATGGCTTTGGTCACTTCGCATTGGGCAAGAAAGCCGCGGGGCGGGGCACAACCGACACCAATCTGCGCCCGACCAAAGCCGACCCGCTCTCCGGACAGGCGCTGCACAAAGAAACGTGTGTCAAGGTCTATAAAACGTCCGTCTAGGCAGTGAGCATCAACACGATAAGCGGGTCAGTTTCCTTTGGGATAAACCGATGTCCAACCTGAACCTTTGTCTCGATCAATTGAGCGTGATGCACCTCCACCTCTGCCCTAAACAGGTATTGGGTGTGCGCGCCGGCTTGTATGCCGCCGAACTGTTTGGCCTCAACTTGCCTCAAAGGGATAAGCGCCTCTTCGCATGGGTAGAAACCGATGGCTGTTTCACGGACGGCGTCTCGGTGGCAACGGGCTGTTGGGTTGGGCATCGCACCCTGCGGGTGATGGACTATGGCAAGGTGGCTGTGACTTTTGCCGACGCGCAGACCGGCTGTGCGATCCGCATCCGGCCACACAGCCAGTCGCGGGCGCGCGCGCTCGATTACGCCCCCAAGGCATCCGACCGCTGGCATGCCCAACTCGAAGCGTATCAGGTGATGCCGACGGAGGAGTTGTTACAGGCCGACGAGGTACGGCTGACGCTCTCGCTTAAGGCGATCATCGGCCAACATGGACTGCGGGTTCGCTGTGCCATCTGTGGCGAGGACATCATCAACCAACGCGAGGTGCTGCGCGGCGAGCAGACGCTCTGTCGGCATTGTGTCGGGGACGCCTATTATCGAGTCGTGGCCGGACCTGCCACAGACAACACCGTAACCCTTGCACACGTCGCGGAACCCTAGTCCGGGTACGCCAGTCGGGTACAGGGTCACCGGCTTACACGATTGGCCCTGGAGGCGCTCTGTACCTGCCGCGCCGGTGATCAGTGCGCGCGCGTTGGCTCCGGTGTCTCGGTTGGCTCCGGCGTCTCGGTTGATTCTGCGGGTCGTGTTGGCGAGGGGACACTCGTCGGTTGCGACGTGCGGGTTGGTGTGGGGGCACTGGTTGAGGTCGGCGTGCGGGTCGGCGAGGACACACCGGTCACGGTCGGCGCGCGCGTTGCCTCCGGCGTTTCCGTCGGCTCGCGGGTTTCGGTTGGTTCGGGACTGCGGGTTGTCTGAGGTGTGCGGGTCGGCGCACGCGTGGCTTCTGCCGTCTCCGTTGGCTCCCGCGTTTCGGTTGGCTCGCGCGTCTCCTTCGATCCCGGCGTACCTGTCGCCGATGGGCTCCGCGTCGGTTCTGCTGTCCGGGTGCCTTGCGGTGTGGGTGTTCGGCTAGGCTCCGGCGACCGAGTGCCCTGCGCGGTCGGCGGCGGTGTTTCTGTAGAGTCCGGCGTACGCGCAGGTGTAGTGGACGCGGTCGGCGTCGCGGTTGCCGTGCGGCCAGGCTCTACCGGTCGTGTTGGCACCGCGGTTTCGGTCACGCGCACGGTCGGCTGTGCAGTGGCGCCGCGAGGCGTTGCAGAGGGAACCGGGGTTGGCGTCGGCTGCTCAACCGCAACATTGACGGCCTGTACGCTGCCGTCGGTGCCGGTCACGACCACGACCGCCACCCGATCGCCCGACTTGACCGCCGCCGCATCGCCCAGCGCGCTGGGCGCCAGTTTGAACGCGACGCCACTGACCACCACCACGTCGTTCTCGATGCGCTCGACCGTGCCCTCGACCTCGGTGCGCGCCGCCCGGCGCAGTTGTTGTAGGGACTGAACCTCGCGCAGGCGATCGTGCGTGAACTGTTCGCGCAGGTTCTCACGCACCTGTGGGTCAAAGGTCAGCGACAAGGTCACCTGCTCGCGCGCCAGTTTCAAACTATACAACAGCGGCTTGAACAGCCCGCCCCCAAGCCATGCGCCGAGCCAGTCACCGGGCCGCGACCAACGCGCGCGGGCCGTCGCGCCTGACTGCGCCGCCGCGAGCGCCTCCATCAGCCGCCGCCGTCCCCGGCTCATCGCCGCCGCCGACGGGCGTTCGGCGGCCAGTGCCTGTTCAGCCTTCAGCGCCGCCGCCAACTGCACCAATTCAGCCAGTTCCGGGTCGGCGGGCGGGGCGTCGGCGGGGCGCGCCGCATCCTGCGCCGGTCGCAGGGCCGCATCCAGCGCGGCATCTAATCGCTCTTCAAAACTGTCGTTCATAGGCTTTGGGGCTTCTCGGTCAGGAGCCGCTTCAAGGTTTTCAGGGCACGGTATTGGAGAATCTTTATCGCTCCGGCGGACTTACCCATAATGCGGGCGACCTGCTCGCTCGTCAGGCCCTCCATAAAGCGCAGGTGGATCACCTGCCGCTGTGTCGGATTGAGTTGCTCCAGCGCGCGGCGCAGGTCCATCGCTTCGCCGTGCGCCGGCTCTGCATCTTGTCCAGCCAGCAGGCTGATGTCTTGTTCTTCTTCCAGTTCATCCAGACTATCACTCCCGCGCACCATCGTCCGGCGCAGGTGATCGGTCAAGCGGTTGTGCGCGATGCGAAACAGCCACGCCGCCAACTCAAAGCCGCGGTCTTCGTAGGAGGCAATAGCGCGCAGTGCGTTGACGAATACATCGGCGGCCAGGTCTTCGGCCAGCGCCCGGTCGCGGACACGGGTCAACAGGAAAGCGTATATGCGCGGGTAGTATTGATCATAAATTTCAGCCCATGCGCCTGCGTCCTGCCGCCGGGCGCGCTGAAGCAGCGTCTCCGCGTGAACCGCCGCGGTTGAGGGTGGGTTGACGGTCATAGCAGACAAGAACGACGCGCCGCGCCGCCTCTATCAAAGATAACGCGCCGGCAGACCAGTAAGATACGGCGGCGCCGTGTGAGAACTGGGAGAGGATTAGCCACTGATCTGATGATAGAGGGCTTGCAATTCGATCGAGGGTTTAGCGCCCAACTCTGACGCGAGCAGGCGGCGCAGCTCTTCATAGCGGTTTCGCGCGGCGGCGCGGTTGCCGATGCGTAGTTCGGTCAGCATGGCTCCATGCCAGGCCACTTCTTGATACGGTTCGACACTGATCGCCTTTTCATAAGCGCGCAGGGCGGCGGGCAGGTCTCCCTCATCATAGCAGGCTTGTCCCAGAGCCACCAGCGCATCGAAATAGAGGCGGCGCAGTCGCTGCTGCTCCTCCAAAGCCCACGGCGCGTCCAGCCGCTGAAGGTAATCGCCACCATATAACTTTGTCGCCTGCTCAAGCCACGTGATGCGCTCGCGCGGCGACGACGCGCGGCGGGCGGCGGCCAGCGCGCGCTCGAATTCCAACACATCATACCATAGACGCTCCGGGGCAAGCGTGTACGAGCCGTTGACATACGTCAAGGGGCAAAGCGTGTTGCGAATGCTGGTGATCGCAACGTGCAGCGCCCCCTTGGCCCGCTCAAATGAGCGATTCGGCCAGATCAGGTCGAGCACTTCATCTTGGCGCGCTCCCTTCGGGTAGCGCGTCAGCAGAAACAGCGCCAATTCCCGGATTTGCGGCCGCAATGAAGGCGTCGGCTCCAGCCGGCCCCCCGGCACATCGGCAACCGCAAAGCGCTCATCGCCGAGTGTGTAGACGGCCAGCGTGGGCGCGGTGGCGGGCGCGGCCACGCCATATCCGCGCGCGGCGCCCACCGCGGGCGCTTGCGATGGGCGCAGGCGGTCAAAGATACGGCTGAACGCGTGGCCAACGTCCGGCAAGCCGCTGGCGAATTGCAAGGTCAGAGCCGCGCGGCGGCCTTCAATCACGATGAAATGGTCATACCCCAGAACGGCCAATAGCCCCGCGACGCGGGTCAAGTGCGGCACAGCCTCGTCTTGCCGGTTGAGCAGGACCAGCACGTGCGCGAGGTGGAACTCGGCCAGCGCCTCCAGATGTTTGTCACCGCCCTGCCGCAAGAGCGCCGTCGCCGTGGCGGCTCCATCAAGCGCATCAGCCAATCGGCCCTGATCAACCGCCAGCCGGACCCGGCACAGCGCGAGTTGACCGCGCTCGCTGGACGAGCCGCCAGCCTCGATGTCTTCCGCCGCGGCGTCCAACCACTGATGCGCGCTCCCGAAGTCGCCCATCAGGCCATAGACATGGCTCAGGGCCATCTGGCCGTAGTGAATGATCAGCGCGTTGTGCGCCTCCCGCGCAACCCGCAGGCTGTCGCGGAACAGCTCCAGCGCGCGCGGATAGTCGCCGCTGTCCTTCGCCAAATCGCCGAGGCTGGCCAGCGCATACGACTCGGTGTACAGGCCATGCGCCTTCCGCGCCCGCGCCCGCGCATCCTTCAGAACCTTTTCGGCCTCCTCCGTTTCGCCTCTCAAGTAATAGAGATAGCCGAGGCTGTTCAGCGTGCTGGCCGCCGATCCGGGATTCTGTGAGCGATCCCAAATGTGAAGCGCCGCCGAGTAATGTTCCAGCGCGTCGGCCAGCCGCCCGCCGGCGCGCGCGACCACGCCCAAATCCTGCTGGATATTGGCCTGACTGATCAGGTCATCGGTCAAGAGGAATAAATCACTGGCCTGTGTAAGATGCTCCCGCGCCGCAGTCAAGTCGCCCAGCGACATCTCGGCCGCGGCGCGCGCGTGCAGGTTGGCGGCGCGCACGCGCGCGGCTTCGGGATCATCGGTGAGAATCGTGGCAATCCGCTCGCTCTCGGCAATCGCCTCGCGATAGTGCCCGCCTACACGCAGGGTGATGCATTTCCACACCCAGCAGTCGGCGGCGGGCAGCGGCTCACCGCCCTGCATGAGCAACTGCGCGGCGCGATCGAATAGAGCCGCGGCGGGCTCTAACTCTCCGCGCACCCAATGCACTCGCGCGCGCAAGCCCAGCAGGCGCGGGCGCGCTTGCGTGAGCGCAAACGGCAAAGCGTCAAGCCAGCGCGCCATCGCCGAGATGCGTGAGGCCGTGCGCAGCGACCCTTCGGCGGCCTCCAGCGCCGCCGCCGCGTCGGCGATGCGCTGAAACGATAGATAGGTTTCTACCGCGCGCTCCCAGTGTCCCTGCGCTTGGTACTGCCGCGCGCTGGCCAGCGACAACTGCTCAAACCACAGCGGGTCTTCATCGCGCAGCCGCGTTTTGAGAAACTCGCGAAAGAGCGGATGATAGGCATAGAGCTTTGCGTTGCCGCCCAGCGGCGCGATGAACAACTGCTGTGTCTGTACGTTTTGCAAATGCTCTTCGGCCCCGCTCAAACCCGGCAGGCCGTTGAGCAATTCGGCGGAGAGCGTGTCCGGCACCGATGAGCCGAGCAGAAAGCGCCGCGTCGCCTGCGGCTGGCGCGACAGAATCTGCTCGGCCAAATAGTCGTAGATGCCTTCGGCCATCGCGGGAGCGCTGACTGCCCCTTCAATCAAGGCGCGCCAGCCGGCCCGCAGTCCCATCAGCAAGAGCGCGGCAATCCATCCATCGCTGAGGGCGATCAGTTCTTGAGCGCGCCGGTCGGATACGTCGAGTTCGTAGTTTTGCCAGATGAAATCGCGAACCTCGCGTGGCGTGAATCGCAGTTCGTTCACGCTGAGGCCGGCGGCCTGCTGGCGCGCGACCAGCAGGATTTGATCGGGGATGCGTGGGATGATACGCGAGGTCAGGCAGAGCTGCCAGTTTTCGCCGGTGTTCTTGAGCAACTGCGAGACGAGCTGATCAACCAGCGGGTTTGTCACCATCTGATAATTGTCCAGCACAATCATCAGGTGATCGCTCAAGTGGAACAGGTCGTTGGCGATGAGGTTCACCACCACCTGGAGCGATTCGGGCGACCCGTCTGCGCTCTGGAGCGCGGCCACAGCCGTCGCCCCAAAGCCCGGGAGGCAGACGCGGATCGAGGCCAGCAGGTATTCAAGGAAAACCTGCGGTACGTTGTCGAACTCGTCAAGCCGATACCACGCGACGGGAAACTCGGCTTCGTGCGCGAAATCCACGACCAGGCTGGTCTTGCCGTAGCCGGCCGGCGCATTGACGAGAAACAGTCTTTTGTCGAGCTGCGCGAAAAGCGCATCCACGAGGCGCGGCCGGTGGAGGTGGTGCGGATGCTTGGGGGGCAGATGAATCTTAGCCAGCGCCAGCGGCGAGGGTTGTTGTTCAGCCATAGACGGCGTCAGGTAAATTTTGCCTGTGCCGTTATGCTACGGAAAAGCCGGTGTGAAGTCAAGCGGCGTGTATAGGGAGGGTATAGCGCAGAAACGTCGGGGACGTGAGGAGGTTGGGCGTGAACGCGTAACGCTCAGCGAGTTCTTGCGCCCGTCCAGCCCGCGCTACGACGGCGACTCAGCCAGCGGTTAGGCAGGCGGTTAGAAACCGCCTGCTATGAAGAGAAAACCCGCTGAAGCGGGTTGAGACCGGTTCGCTCACTGCGCTGCGTGACGGGCAAGCGGGGATCAGGCAGAAGGGTCGGAGACGTGAGAGGGTCTGCGTAGGGGCGAAGCAGCGCGTCAGGCGGCGGTCTTGCAACGTGGTGATGTCCACGCGCGGCTTCGCCCGTACAAGCCACGGCCAGCCCCCGATCCAGTCGGGGGCCAGCCATGCGGTTGCCCCACAGCGTGCGGTGTGGCGGTTGCTCCGCCCCGACGAATCTGCGCTATACCCGTATAGGGAGCGCAGGCTTCAGCCGGTCAGGATCAGAACCCGCTTCATTAGCCGGGTATCGCACACCCGTCCGGCTGAAGCCTGCGCTCCAGCGGCCATTGGCGATGGGCTTGTCGTGATCTGGAGCGACTGCGCGTTTTTGCCACTTGTATCCGCCCCCCAGCCGCGATATAATGCCGCCGTTGCTATGCAAGACGTGCTCGACGCGCCGCGATTGTAGACCCGAAGGGTTTTTGGAAACCCTTCGGGTCTGCGGACGCGATTTCCCCTTGAGGAGTGGAACGCCCATGACCAGTCCGATGCAACACCCGGTTACCCCGCAAGACCTGCTCAACATCAAAACTGTTACGGATGTCCAGCTGTCGCCCGACGGCCGCCGCGCGGCCTATGTGCTGACCGAGATTGACACGGCCAAGGACGAGTATCGCTCGGCCATCTGGGTGGCGCACACGCAAGGCGGCGCCACGCAGTTCACCGCCGGAACCAAGCAAGACAGCGCGCCGCGCTGGTCGCCCGATGGCCGGTGGCTGGCCTTCCTGTCCAACCGCGCCGGCGACCGCGCCCAGTTGTACGTCATGCCCGCCGACGGCGGCGAGGCGCGCGTGCTGACCTCGCTCGATAACGGCGCGGGGCCAGCGGTCTGGTCGCCCGACAGCCAGCACATTCTGTTCGCGGCGCGGGTCATGCAGGAACCGCCGCCTGCGGACCCAGCGGCCCGCGCGCGCTGGACGCAGAGGCCGCGCCGTGTCACACGGGCGCAGTACAAGGCCGACGGTCAGGGGTTCACGTTCGACGGCTGGAGCCACCTGTTCGTGGTTCCCCTTGCCGGCGGCAATGCGCGGCAACTCACGTCTGGCGCGATGGACAACGGCGCTCCCGGCTGGTCGCCGGACGGCCAGCAGATCGCGTTTAGCCGCCCGCGCGCCGGTATAACCGACTACAGCCTCTCGGATATCTGGACGATGAACGCCGATGGCGGCGGCGTGACGCCCATCACAGAGGTTGTCGGGCGCGCGACATCGCCCAGTTGGTCGCCCGACGGCGCGTCCATCGCGTGCTATGGCACGGACGAGCAGGAGGCAGGACTAGGCGACCCTCTCATTCGCGTGTGGATCATTCCGGCGGCGGGCGGCGCGCCACGCCGGTTGACCGAGCACTATGACCGGGGCGCGGTCTTACTGCCCCCGCCCGCCACGGCGTTCGGGCCGGTGTGGTCTGCCGACGGCGCGTCTGTCCTGTTTATCAGCGCCGACTCCGGCAACACGCAATTGGTGCGCGCGGCGCTGGCCGATGGCCGCGTAGAGCCG
>JACQEC010000284.1 GCA_016200765.1 Chloroflexota bacterium
CGATGCCCAACTCGACGAGGTATTGGAACACGGCGCGCGCTGGGCGATGAATCACGGCATGGCGCGCGCGGAAGACCTTGAACACACGGAGGAGAACGGCGCGATGCCGGGAGCGCGCGCCGACAAGGTGAGCCGCCACGCCAAAGACCGCGGGCGCAACCAACTCGGCACGCTGGGCGCGGGCAACCACTTCATTGAGGTGGACGCGGTGGCCGAGATTTACGACGCGGAGGGCGCCGGCGCGCTCGGCCTGCGTGAAGGATTGGTAGTCGTGCAAATCCACTGCGGCTCGCGCGGCTTCGGCCATCAAGTCTGCACCGACTACGTGCGAGACTTTCAAGCGGCCATCCACCGCTACGGATTCACCCTGCCCGACCGCGAGCTCGTGTGCGCGCCGCTCGACTCGCCGGAAGGCCGCGACTATCTGGCGGCCATGACCGCCGCGGCTAACTTCGCCTGGGCCAACCGCCAGATACTCACCCACGAAATTCGCCGGAGCTTTGCCACGACCCTTGGCGGGAAGGTCAAGGATTCGGACGTGCGGCAGGTTTATGACATTGCGCACAACAGCCGGCTCGATGGAGCAGTCGTTTGGCTCCACCTGCCACGGCGCGGGTCGCCTGCTCAGCCGCACCGCCGCCAAGAAGCAAGTACAGGGGCAGACCTTGCGCGACCAACTTGAGCAGAGCGGCATCGCCGTGCGCGCCGGCAGTCTGGCCGGGTTGGCCGAAGAAGCGCCCAGCGCCTATAAAGATGTAGAGCAGGTGATTGAAGTGGTGCACGGCGCGGGCATCGCGCGGAAGGTGGCGAAACTCAAGCCCATGGCCGTCATCAAGGGGTAACGTGTAGGGGCGAAGCCGCGCGCGCGAATCTCCGCGTGAACGAGCAGGCCACTCGCGGGCAGCTTCGCCCTTACGGTTGGCGCGGCTAAAATCGCCGCAACAACAGTTCCTGCTTGACCTCGCCAATCGCGCGCGTAACCTCGATGCCGCGCGGGCATGCCTCGGTGCAATTAAAGATCGTGCGGCACTTCCAGACGCCGCTTTTCTCGTTCAAGATTTCCAGCCTCTGCTCTTTGCCCTGATCGCGGCTGTCAAAGATAAAACGGTGCGCCTGCACGATAGCCGCCGGTCCCACGTACTCCGTATCCGACCAAAAGACCGGGCACGATGTGGTGCAGGCCGCGCACAGGATACACTTCGTCGTGTCGTCAAAGCGATCGCGCTGCTCCGGCAACTGCAAGCGTTCGCGCTCGGGCGGCGCTTCGTCGTTGACGAAATACGGCATCACCGAGCGGTACTTGGCGAAAAACGGGTCCATATCCACGATCAGGTCCTTGAGGACCTTAAAGCCCAGCAGAGGCTCAATCGTGATGGTGCCCTTATATTCCTTGACCAGCACCTTGCACGCCAGCGCGTTGTGACCATTGATACGCATCGCGTCCGACCCGCAGATACCGTGCGCGCATGAACGCCGGAGCGTCAGCGAGCCATCGTGGTGCCACTTAACCTCGTGCAGGGCATCCAGCACGCGGTCGGTCGGCTGAACCTCCACGTCGTATTCGCCCCACCACGGCTTCGTATCTTTTTCCGGATTGAACCGCTTGATCTTCAGGTGTCGCGCATGCAGCACCACGTCAACAGGCAGGTCACTCGCGCGCGGCTTCGCCCTGACCCGCGCGCATGCAGCACCACGTCAACAGGTAAGTCACTCGCGCGCGGCTTCGCCCTGGCCTCGCGCATGCATCACCGCGTCAACGACCAGCCCACTCGCGCGCGGCTTCGCCTTGACCCGCACGCCGCTTCGCCAGTACGGGCGAACGGCCGTTCGCCCGTACGGACAACGGCGCTTACCATTTCCCGGTGCGCCAGTACAACTTCATGCCAACGAAAAGCCCGCAACCGATTCCCGCCAACCCGCCGATGCACAGCCCGATCAGCCACCACCCATCAAGATTCGGCAGGCTCATCTCGGCAGGCTCATCACCAGTTCCCACTGCGCTTAAAGAGAGACATACCCAACCCGACCCCGATCACAAAGCAGATGACGAAGCCGATAATGAACCCGGCGATGAGCGAAGCCAGCACGGCCTAATACTTTCTTTCCTGCGGCTCGTAGGTGGTGATGGTCACCGGCTTGTACTGCAAGACGACGCCATCCTCCGTATGGTAGGCCAGCGTGTGCTTGAGCCAATGCGCGTCGTCGCGCTTCGGGAAGTCCTCGCGCGCATGGCCGCCGCGCGACTCCTCTCGCGCCAGCGCGCCCAGCACCGTCGTCTCCGCGATGTCCAACAGCCAGCCCAACTCCATCGCTTCAAGTAGGTCGGTGTTGAACCCTTTGCTCTTGTCTTGAATCGAGAGCCGGTCGTAGCGCTCTTTCAACTCGCTGATCGTGTCCCGCGCCGACCGCAGGTCGTCCTTGCCGCGAAAGACGCCGCACTTTTGCGTCATCTCGGTCTGCATCTGCTTGCGGATGTTGCCGGCGTTCTCGCCGCCTTGACCGTTGACGATTCGGGTTATCGCGCCGCGCGTGTCATCTTCAGGATGGGCCGGCAACTCCGTCCAACCGACGCCGTCGCGGTCCGCGCAATAGCGCGCCATGTCAATGCCGGCGCGCCGCCCGAACACCAGAATATCCACCAGCGAGTTGGTGCCCAGCCGGTTCGCGCCGTGCACCGACACGCAGGCGCACTCGCCCGCCGCATAGAAGCCGTGCAGGGGCGTGCGCTGGCTGTCCAGTATCACGCGCGCGTCGTTGTCGGTCGGGATGCCGCCCATCGCATAATGCGCGGTCGGCTCGATGGGGATCAAGTCCGTCAGCGGGTCGCGGCTCATGTACACGCGCACAAAGTCCATGATGTCCGGCAGTTTCGCGTCAATCACGGCCTTGCCCAGATGCCGCACGTCGAGAAAGACATAGTCCTTGCCATCGCCGCCGCGCCCCGCGCGAATCTCTTGCACGATGGAGCGCGAGATCATATCGCGCGGCGCCAGTTCTTTCAACTGCGGCGCGTAGCGCTCCATAAACCGCTCGCCCTTGCCGTTCACCAGATAAGCGCCCTCACTTCGCGCCGCCTCCGATAACAGGATACCCTTCTGGTAAATACCGGTCGGATGAAACTGGAAGAACTCCATATCCATCATCGGCACGCCGCGCCGGTAGGCAATCGCAACCCCATCGCCAGTCAGCGAGTGGGCATTGGATGTCACGCTGAAGATTTTGCCGAAGCCGCCGGTGGCAAACAGCACCGCCTTCGCGTGGAAGCGATGCAGTTCGCCCGTGCGCACCTCCACGGCGACGACGCCCGCGCAGACGCCATCCTTCACAATCAGGTCAAGCACGTGGAATTCGTTATAGAAATTCACCGCATGCTTGATGCACTGCTGGTACAGCGTCTGCAAGATCATATGGCCGGTGCGGTCGGCGGCGTAGCAGGCGCGGTGGACGGGAATGCGCTTCGCCGGGTCTTGCGGGTCGGGCCGCGTATGCCCGCCGAAGAAGCGTTGGTCCAATCGCCCATCGGGCGTGCGGTTGAACGGCAAACCCATGTGCTCCAACTCGTAGATGGTCGTGATCGCTTCACGCGCCAGTATCTCCGCCGCGTCCTGATCCACCAGGTAATCGCCGCCCTTGATGGTGTCGAACATGTGCCATTCCCAGTGGTCTTCCTCCAAATTCCCCAGCGCCGCGCAAATGCCGCCCTGCGCCGTGCCGGTATGCGAGCGCGTCGGGTACATCTTGCTCAGCACGGCCACCGGCACACCGCGCTTGGACAACTCCAGCGCGGCATACAGTCCGGCGCCGCCCGCGCCGACCACCAATGCGTCAATCGTGTGAATCATCGCTCAATCTCCAAGTTCCGTTCGACAGGCTCACGATGCAGGGTACAACACAACATCTGATGGCCGATGGCAGATAGCGAATAGCAGATAGCCAACCGCCATCAGCCATCAGCCAACCGCTATCAGCTATCCTACTTGAACGGCGTCGGCATATCCGGGCGAAACGTATAAATGATCCACAAGCCCATCATCACCAGCGCGAACCATAATATCCATAGGGCTGTGCGCGTGACGACGCGCCAGCCGCGCGAGGTGATGTAGTCGTCCGCTACATTCGTCGCCCCGTTAATGCCGTGCGTGAAGGCAAATGTGAGCAACATGACATCAAAGAGGCGCCAGAACGCGCCGTGCGGCCCCGTCCACCGGCTCACAATCGTGTTGAAGTCAATCTTCTCGACGCCAATGATGAAGTGCATCCAGAACATGTGAAAGACGGCAATGACCAGCAACAGCAGGCCGGTCACGCGCATGAACAACCACGACATGACCTGAAAACTGCCCGTTGGCGGTCTTTGGCGTGCAGTTCGCATCATCGCTCACCTCCCACTTCCGCCACGTTGAGCGTTAGCGGCGTCGGCGCCACATACTGCCCGATCACCGCCAGCGGCACGAGCGCCCATAAGGCCAGCGTGATCAGCAGGCCGCCCGCGATGCCAAAGAACTCTTTGAGCATGAACGTGCCGGCGGGAATGAACAGGATTGAAAAGATCACCGCCTGAACCCAAAATAGCCTGCGGTGATAACGCATCAATCGCGGGACGAAGTCCTGAATAATGATGCGCAGCCCGTTCAGCGCGTGGAATAACAGCCCGAAGGCGAGCAGGACTTCCAGCACCCGCGCCGCCGGCCCTTTGTACAGGAACAGCGTGGCGTTGAACACCTCCGGGCCGAAACCGACGAGATAAATGTCAAAGATATGCAGACCGAGAAACAGCAACACGCCTAACCCGGCAACGCGATGCACCAGATACGCCCACTGTCCCTCGCGCCCGCGATACACCACGCTTTCAGCAATCACTGCAGAAAAACGCCCTAATGCTGACACGACATCGCCTCCATACAGAAAAGACTGACGGGCGACACGCGACGCTTTGTAGTTTTAGATTTGTGATTTTGGATTTTTGATTGTCAATCTAAAATCATAAATCGGAAATCTAAAATCAACCTTCGCCACCCGACACCCGTCACGCTTCTGCGCGCTCCGGTATCGTCCGCCGGTACTGCTGTTTTCCGCTTTCAAATAGGTCGCCGCCGTACATATCATTGGCGACAATCGCCGGAAACTGCGCCACCCGCAGTCTCCGCACCGCTTCGGCCCCGAGCTCGGCGTAGGCCACCACTTCAGAGGCCGTGATATAGCGCGCCAACAGCGCGCCGGCGCCGCCGATGGCGACAAAGTACACTGCGTGATACGTCTGCATCGCTTCGCGCACCGCCGGCGAGCGGTTGCCTTTGCCAATCATTCCCCGCAAGCCCAGCGCCAACAGGCGCGGCGTGTAGGGGTCAATCCGTCCCGCAGTCGTCGGGCCTGCCGAGCCAATGGGGCGGCCTTCCGGCGCCGGCGTCGGCCCCATGTAATATAGAACTTGATCTCGAATCTCAAACGGCAGGGCTTCACCTTTGTCCAGCGCGGCGGCAAACCGCTTATGCGCGGCATCGCGCGCCACATAGACCTCGCCGCTGATCTCGACCTCGTCGCCAACGCGCAGTTCGCGCACGAGGTCATCGGTCAAAGGAGCCATTATCGGCTTCACGCTTGGCATCCTACAACTCCACGCTCTTGGTGCGCGCGCTGTGACACTGCAAGTTCACGGCCACCGGCAGGCTGGCAATATGGCACGGGAACGTCTCCACATGCACGGCCAGCGCAGTAGTCGTGCCGCCCACGCCGATAGGGCCGATGCCCAGCGCGTTGATGCGCGCCAGCAGTTCATGCTCCAGTTCAGCCGTATCCGCGTCCGGGTTAGGCGCGCCCACCGGCCGCAGGAGCGCGTGCTTCGCCAGCGCCATCGCCTTGTCTGCCGAGCCGCCAACGCCCACCCCCACGATAACCGGCGGGCACGGGTTTGCGCCGGAGCGGTCAACGCAGTTGACAATGAAGTCTATCGCGCCGGCTCTCCCGGCCGCGGGCGTCAGCATCTGAAAGTAGCTCATGTTTTCACAGCCGCCGCCCTTCGGCATGACTGTGATCTTCAGGCGGTCGCCGGGCACAATCTCGGTGTGAATGACCGCCGGGGTATTGTCTTGGGTGTTCAGGCGCGCGGAAAATGGATGGTCAACCACCGACTTGCGCAGTAAGCCATCCGCGTAGCCCCGCCGCACCCCTTCGTTGACTGCATCAGTCAGCCCGCCGCCCGTCAGATGCACGTCCTGCCCAACTTCCAGAAAGACGACCGTGATGCCGGTGTCCTGACAGAGCGGCATTCCCTCATCGCGGGCAATTTGAGCGTTCTCCACTATTTTGCCAAGAATGCGCTTGCCCAGCGGGGACACTTCTGCAACTTCGGCGGCCTGCAAAGCGGTGAGGACATCTGCGGGCAAATAACGAGTGGCTTCAATGCAGAGGCGAGAGACAGCCTGTGTGATATCGCGGGTGTCAAGTTCTCTCATACGAGGTGTGAATTCCGTAACAAATTATACACCCGGCCGCCGTATGGGCAAAAAAACCAATGAATTGCGCTTCACGGCCGGTAGCCGAGCCGGCGCAGTTCGTCTTCATCCTCGCGCCAGCGGGCGCGCACCTTCACCCGCAAGTCGAGATAGACCGGATGCTCGATATACAGTTCAATCTGCTGGCGCGCGGTCTGCCCGATCTTCTTCAGCATCGCGCCCTGCGCGCCGATGACGATGCCCTTCTGCGACTCCTTCTCGATCAGGAGCGTCGCTTCGATGTAGAGCATGCCGTTCGGACGTTCCTGCCAATCCTCGATCACAACCTCAAGCGCGTGCGGGACTTCTTGCTCAAGGTAACGCAGAGCCTTCTCGCGCACCAGTTCCGCGACTATCGCTCGTTCCGTCTGGTCGGTTACCTGATCAGGCGGATAGAGCGGCGGGCTAAACGGCAGTCGTTCTACCAGCATCGCCAGCAATTTATCGAGGTTGCCGTGAGCCTGTCGAACGGCGGTGGCAGAAATCAGCATCCAATCGTCAAACGCGCCCAGCGCGCGGTAGGCGTCGCTGTGTGGGAGCACGCGCGCCGGTGTGAGCAGGTCCGACTTGTTCATCGCCAGAACCTTCGGCGCTTGCGCCTTGCGGAGCAGGTCGGCAATCTGGTCGTCTTCCGGCGCGGGCGGGTGCGAAACATCCACCACGAACAGGATAACATCGGCATCGGGAATCGCCGCCGTGGCTTCGCGCACCAGCGACGCGCCCAGTTTGTGCATCGGTTTGTGGATCCCCGGCGTATCCACAAAAATCACCTGCGCCGCTGGCCGCGACAGGATGCCGCGGATTTGGCGGCGCGTGGTCTGCGGCTTGCGCGAGATGATGGCGATTTTTTCCCCCACCAGCGCGTTGAGCAGGGTGGATTTGCCCACGTTGGGTTTGCCGATGATCGCGACAAATCCGGCTCGATGATCGAGCGGAACGCCGCCTTCAGGCTCGCTCATGCGGCTTTGTGCTCGTGCGCCCACAACTGGCGCGTCAACTCAATGTGGCCGACGTGGCGCGCGAGATGCTCGATCACATGCAGGATACACCAGCGCGTCGAACGAGCCTGCACGCCTGCGGTGCGATCGGCGGTGCGCTCTTTCACCAAGTCCGCTTCAGAGAGCCCGCGCAGTATCTGCTCACTGTTGCGAGCCACCGCGTCGAGCTTCGCCTTCAACGTGTTGGCATCGTCGCCGACGGCCACAAATTCCGACGCGCGGTTGCGATGAACATCCACGCCGCCGACCACTTGATGAATCCACCAACTCTCGCCGCCGGCGAGGTGCGCGGCCAGCACATAGAGCGAGTTTGTGTCGGGCGCGGACGGCTTCCAGTTCAGCGCCTCCGCAGGCAGTCCGTCTATTCCCTTCACCACCTCGGCGCGCAGATCACGCAGTTGCGCGATGTAGCTTTCGATTTCGGGGGTCACGTCGCTCATCATTTCTCCTTATCTTGTTGTGTATGCTCGGCGGCGAGTTTCAGCGCTAGCGCTTCTTCCTCAGCCGCGGTGCTGACGATACCATCCAGCCGGGCGGCGCGGATGGCTTCCAGAATCGTGCGATACACCGGGCCGGGGGACAACCCCAACTCCTGCAAGCGGAGGCCGTCCGTCGTCGGCTTCTCAAACCGCCACTGCGTCTGATACCGCTCGATGCGCTCGCGCACGATCAGGTTATCAGTTAGGGCGGCGGCGACCGTCTGCGCGTCGGGCGAGAACGGCTCCAGGCTGCGCGCCAGTTGGCTCGGCGCAAGGTCGTGAGCCGCCAGTGACGATTCAAGATGCCAGAGACGATTCAACTGCTCGATGAATGTCGTCTGCGCCTTGCTCAACCGCAGTCGTTCGGCAATGCCCAACGCGCCCGCCAGAGGCAGGTGATGGGTCAGCACGCCGACGGACACGAGCGGCTCCACTCGCCCCAGCGCGGCGCGCAGTCGTCCCATCTGCATGCCTGTGGCCTCGCTGTAATGCAGGTCAGCATGAATGGCGCCCAGCGCGCCGATTTCTTCGAGCCGGCTTAGCGCCTTCTCCGGCTCGGCCTCGGCCAGAATGAGGAACAGTTCATTGGCGAGCCGTTCGCCGCTCACGCGCGCGAAGAGGCCAAGCGCATCGCTCATCAACTCGGCCGTGCGCGGCTCAATGCGGAAGCCAAGCCGCTGTTCGTAGCGCGCGGCCCGCAGGATGCGCGTCGGGTCTTCGATGAAACTGAGGTTGTGCATCACGCGAATCACGCCGTTGTGCAGGTCGTCCAGTCCGCCGAAGAAATCCAGCAGTTGCCCAAAGCGCAATTCGTCCAGACAGATGGCCAGCGTGTTGATCGTAAAGTCGCGCCGGTGGAGGTCTTGTTGGATCGAGGAATGCTCGACTTGCGGCAGAGCCGTTGGGTTCGTGTAGAATTCGCGGCGCGCGGTGATGAAGTCCAGCGAGCGCACCGCCCCCTGGTCCTGTGCAACCGGCCGTTGATCCAACATCCATTTCGCGGTGCCGAAGCGAGCATGGGCGTGCACGTGGCCGCCGAACCGCGCCGCCATCGCCCGCGCGAGTTTGATAGCGTCGCCCTCGACGACGAGGTCAATATCGGAATTGGGCA
>JACQEC010000285.1 GCA_016200765.1 Chloroflexota bacterium
CGGCATACTCCACCGTGCCCAGAACGTGCGGGCGGATATAGGGGCTTAGCGATTCCGCTGTGACGATCTCTACCGGCCGTTGTAGCAAATCCTCCAGAAAGAATGACAGATGGATGAAGTTGTCATAAGTCTTCTGCGCGGATTCAAACTCCACGAGCAGATCAATATCGCTGTCCATGCGCTGTTCGCCGCGCGCAAAAGAGCCAAACAGGCCGAGGCGCTTCACGCCAAACGACTTGATTTCCCCCCTGCGCTCCTCGAGGAGCGCTATCAAATCCTCTTTGTGTTGAATTAGCAGATGCATCGGACCCTCTACTATAACCCTTATGGTGATTGGCTTACGCCGCCTGCGTTGCCCGTGGCTCGTTCTGAATCACGATCGTTGGGGGCTGGGCAAAGCGCGGGACGGGCATCCCCTGTTCCTGCAGGAGGGCAACATGCTCTTCCATACCCCACGTCGCCTTGTAGATGCAATCCTCGATGGAATTGCCGACGCCGGAGAAGCCTTCCAGATCGGGCGAGTAGAAACCGAAGAAGTTGGGGTCTTCGGTGGCCTCGATGACCAGCGAATACTTGAGTTTAATCATCTTCAGAGCGTTCTTTACCCTGCCCAATGCTGCCAGCGCCTCCGGCGGCTATGCTTCTGCGGAATAGATGCTGGTGTGGGGGTAGAATCCGCGCCAGCTATGCCAGCGCGTGCGCTGGAGCGGCACAGGCCGGAGCGGCTCGGCGGTCGTTGCGGACAGCGGCTCGCCGCTTCCATTCCAGCGCATCTCCGATGCGCGGTCGCGCAGATCGTCGCCCTCGGCGGCCAGCGTGACCACGCGCCCGCCGACCTGCCGCGCGAAGGCACGCACCCGATCGGCGTCCGCGCTGTAGAGAACGACCAGCGGCTCGCCGCCCAACACGTCGTTGACGACACGCTCCCGCCGCAGGCGCGAGAGTGGATAGGCGCGCGCGGCTTCGCCAACGCGAATCCCCACCACTTCCTCACGCGCGGCCAATCGCCGGTCGCGCAGGAGCAGTGGGAGAAGCAGCATGTAGGGCGCAAAGACAGGTCGGAACCTTGTTAACCCTGGCAGCAAACTCGAAGGCTGTTCCGGATCAGCAATCGCCACTTCGGTCTGTGGGTGCTCTTTCTGCCAGGCGGCCCAACTCATCTGCTCGCCTCCGGCCAGTTCCAACTGACTGCCCGCCCGGCGCCCGGCTATCGCCTGACCGGTAGCCTGCTGCCACAGGCTGTCCGTCTCGCGATCGCGCATGATCAGGTTGCGCCGCGCCATCCCGGCGACGACAAAGCCCAGATAGCGACCGTTCACCCGAGCGCTATAGACGAGAGCCGTCTGGCACGCGGGGCAGTAGCTGACCAGCACCGGATGGGGGCCGAGCCAATCGTTCACCACGTGGTGGACTCGCACGAGAGCCAGCGGCCAAGCGCAGGCGTGCTCATCCACGGATAAACCGATGATGGGCGTCTCGGCTGTCAGTTTAGCCTCGGCGGCGCTGACGTGAGCCGGATAATCGAGCGCGATAAACATCCGCTTCGGCGCGAGCAGGTAGGTGAGCATAACCAGCACGCTGATAAAGAGCAGGGTGGCGAACTCGAGTCGGGTTGGGCTGAGCGCATAGGCGGTGAACTCCGACAGAAGCGCGAATATGGCCAGCAGAGTGCTCAACACCCGCCGATTGTAGAGGCCCGCAAAGCCAAAACGAATCAATGAGCCCTCCCACGACGGTGAAATGATGGCGAGCAGGCCGGCGATGATCGCGGTAGCGGCGACCACGGGGGCGTCCAAGCCATCCAGCCACTCCAAAAACCGGACAACCAGCGTTATAACGGGGCTGGTGGGCGCAGACAAAAAAGTCATGCTATAAGCCTTTCGGACAGTTTCAATTGCGCGAGCAGGGCGATGGGTCGCATCACGACCGTTGGCCGGTTCCTACTGCCTTAAGCGGCCAGCCGCGTATCAGGTCTGCCCGGTCTTTCATAGAGCACATAGCCTTCGCGCAGAGCCGTGGTCACGAACGCGCCGCGCACCATCTGCCATTCGGCTACCTCGTCTGGCGTATAAACAACAACCTCAACCTCGATCGGCAGTGAGGCTAATACGCGATAGAACGGCGCAGAGCGCTGATGGCGCGGCTCCTGCGACGGCATGATCACCAGCAGGTCTAAATCGCTGTCCGAACGCGCATCGCCTCGCGCCCGACTGCCGAACAAGATGATGCGCTCGGGCTGTGCGATGCTCAGAATGCGCGCAACGATGGCATCCTGCCATAGGGACAGGTCTGGTGCGGCCGGCCCAACCGTTGGCGCTTGGCTCATGCGGCGCTCTAACCGCGCAGCTTATACCGCTGAATCTTGCCGGTTGCCGTCTTGGGCAGTTCCGGCACGAAACGTATCCAGCGCGGGTACTTATACGGCGCAATCTTGTCCTTGACGAAATCCTGCAATTCCTTCGCCAGCGCGTCGCTCGCAGTCTGCCCCTGCTTCAGGACGACGTAGGCCATCGGCTTGACCAGCGCGTCGCTGTCGGCGTGGCCGACCACGCCCGCTTCCAGCACGGCGGGATGCTGGACCAGCGTCGCCTCGACTTCCACCGGCGAGACCCAGATGCCGCCCGCCTTCAGCATGTCGTCACTGCGCCCCTGATACCAGAAGTAGCCGTCGGTGTCCTGCACGTACTTATCGCCGGTGCGAATCCACTCGCCGATGATCGTCTCTTTGGTCTTCTGGTGCTTGTTCCAGTAATAGGGGCAGGTCGAGTCGCCCTTGACCAGCAGATCGCCGACCTCGCCCGGCGGCACGGGCTGGCCGCGCTCGTCCACAATCTTCGCCTCATAGCCGGGCACCAATTCGCCGCTGGAGCCGGGTTTCACGCGCCCCGCGCGGTTGGAGATGAAGATGTGCAAAATCTCGGTCGAGCCGATGCCATCGAGAATCTCGACGCCGAACTTCTGCTTCCAGCGCTCGTAGAAGGCCGCCGGCAGAGCCTCGCCCGCCGAGACGCAGAACCGCAAGGACGACAGATCGTACTTCTTTTCCGCGCCCTCCACCGCGAGCATGGCCGCGTACATTGTCGGCACACCATAGAAGATGGTCGGCTTGTACTTCTCGATAGACTGGAAATAGACGATGGGGTCGGGGCGGCCGGGATAGAGGACAGTGGACGCGCCGACGCTAAACGGGAAGTAGAGCGCGTTGCCGAGGCCGTAGGCGAAGAAGAGCTTGGCCACCGAGAGGGTGCGGTCGTTCTGGTTGATGCCGAGGACGGGCTTCGCGTACAGACGGCTGGTGACCAGCATATCGTGGTGCAGGTGCACCGCACCCTTGGGGAAACCGGTCGTGCCGGAAGAATAGAGCCAGAAAGCGGTGTCGTCCCTGGACATCTCCTCGGCGCGCAGAAATTCGGACGCCTTCCCGGTCAGTTCGTGATAGGAGAGGTTGCGGTGCGCGTTGCCGACGACGACGATGTGCTTGAGGTGCTTCAGGTTGGGGAGAGCCTGCTCGACCTGTGTGAGCAGAGGCTCGGAGACAATCACCACCTTGGCGCGCGAGTCATTCAGCAGGTACTCGTAGTCCGGGGCGCGAAGCAGGGTGTTGGTGGGAATCGGCACCGCGCCAATCTTCATCGCGCCGAAAAAGCCAAAGACCATCTCCGGGCAGTCGAGCGTCAACAACATTACGCGGTTTTCCGCCTCGACGCCCAGCGAGCGCAGCATGTTGCCGCAACGGTTCACGCCCTCCAAGACCTGCGCGTAGGTGTACGTCTGGTCGCCGTAGGCGATGGCGACCCGCTCACCGCGTCCCTGCTTGATCTGTTCGTCCACGAAGATGGACGCGGCGTTGAACCGTTCGGGAATTTCGACTAGCGGTGCTGCCATGTCGCTTCCTCACTGCACGTGATTCTCTTGATAGGGCATTGTAGCACAGGCGCAAAGCAGGGTCAACGTGGTATAATGGCGGCATGGGGCCCTGGGCACTGCTCGGTTTCTTTAGCGGGCGGCTGATCAATATGCTGGCCGATGACTGGCCGTACGGCCGCCCACTGGTGTTGCCGCTGTGCTGTCCGCAGTGCGGCACCGCGCGGCCATGGCTGCAAAGCTCCGGCCTGCTGGCGTATGCGGTGGGCCGCTCAACCTGCGCCCAATGCGGGCGGCGAATCGCATGGCGCTGGCCGCTGGTTGAAGCCGCGGCGGCGGTGCTGTTCGCGTATCTGTACGCCGAGTTTGACTTCTCGCTCACCCTGGTCATCGTGACGCTGTACACGGCGATCTTGCTGTTGGTGTGCGTCATAGATTTCGAGCACCGGCTCATCTTGAGCCGCGTCATCCTGCCCGCCATTTTCGGGGCCTTCCTGCTTAGCTTCATCACACCTGACCTGACAGCGGCGCAAGCGAGCGCCGGGGGGCTGGTCGGTTTCAGCGTCACGGGGCTGATCTACGCGGGCGGGATCGGGTTTGTGAAGTGGCAGGCGCGGCGCGGCCGCCCGTCAAACGAGGTAGCCTTCGGGCAGGGCGACGTGATGCTGATGTTGTTCATTGGCTTGATCACGGGCGTGGCGAGCGTAGCCCGCGCGCTGGTGCTGGGCGTGATCTTTGGCGGGCTGGCCGCGCTGGCCATCGTGGTCTTCGGCCTCTTTCGGCGGCAGTCTGTCCTGCACATACCTTACGCCTACGGGCCGTATCTGGCGCTGGCCGGATGGCTGGTGCTGGTGCAGAACGCGCTCGCGGCGCGGTAGGGGCCTCACCCCCGGCCCCTCTCCCAAGTATGGGAGAGGGGAGACGGCGCGCAACGGCGGCGGCCGGGGAAGGGCCTCACCCCCGACCCCTCTCCCATACCTGGGAGAGGGGAGACAGGGCGTTACAACGGCGACTGGAGTATGGAAGAGGGGAGAAACAGCGCGCAAGGACGGCGACCGGGGGTCAAGGCGTGGCCGTTGCTTCGCCCCTACGATTTTGCGTGATGCCGGATAAGCAGGGCTCCTCAAAAGTCTCTTGACCAGCTGGCAGGATTCCGCTCCTCGCTCGTGGCGGATAGCCATATCCGCCACTGAAGGCCGCTGGATTTGACAATCCAGCGGGAGCGAGCTTCGTCACTAACAACTTTTGGGGAGCCCCGGCCGGATAAGTTGATAAGTTGCATCTCATCTCCAATTTCGCTACAATGTGACAGCCTGAGGAGCCTGGAATGCCCAAACCGGGGCGGAACGACCTGTGTTATTGCGGCAGTGGGAAGAAGTACAAGCACTGCCACTATAAAGCCGACCAAAAGGAAACGCTTTCGCGCCTGAACATGCGGCGCGCGCGCCAGTCGTTGTTTGCGCGGCTCGTGGATTTTGGCAACCGGCCGCGCTTTGAGGCCGACTGGCAATCGGCGTTCAACCTGTATTGGGATGGGCGGCGCGACAGCCATAAGAAGGGCAGTCTGAGCCGCGACGAGTACATGCAGTTCGCGGAGTGGTTCCTGATTGATTACCACACCGGCCACGACCGCCAGCGCGTGATTGATATGTTCCGCGCGCAGGCGGCGGGCTATATCACGCCCGAAGAGCGCGCCTACTTGGGCGCGTGGCAGTCGTCGCAGTTCGGCCTTTACGAAGCGGTGGAGTCGCTGGCCGGAGGTGTGCGCGTCGAGGACG
>JACQEC010000298.1 GCA_016200765.1 Chloroflexota bacterium
GAGCCGAGGATTTTCAAGAACTGCGCGCGGGAGCGCAGATCGTCCAGCGCGTCGCGGATGGGGCCGTCGGCGGTGTGGCCGTCAAAGTCCACGTAGAAAACGTAGTCCCACGGCTTGGGCCGGTAGGGGCGCGATTCGATTTTGACGAGGTTGATGCCGCGCGTCGCCAGCACGCCGAGACAGTGATAGAGCGAGCCGGGGGTGTTGGGCGTCACAAACACCATCGAGGTCTTGTAGCCGGAGGCGGCCGGGCGGCCACCATCCGGCAGAGGCTTCGGGCTTAGCACGACGAAGCGGGTGCGGTTGTTGGCGTTGGTCTGGATGCCTTCGGCCAGCCGATCCAGCCCGTACAGTTCTCCAGCGCGCGCGCTGGCGATGGCCGCCGCATCGCGCCAGCCGTGAGCGCGCAACAGCCGCGCACTGCCCGCCGTGTCTTCGGCGGCGACCTTCTCCGCGCCGATCCGCGCGATAAACTCCTCGCACTGCGCCAGCGCCTGCGGGTGCGAATACACCCGGCGCACCTCGGCCAACGGGACGCCGGGCAGGGCCAGCAGGCAGTGGCGCACCGGCAGGTCAACCTCGCCCACGATGGGCAAATCGTGCTGAAGCAGGAGATCGTAGGTGTCGTTGATACTGCCGGCCTGCGAGTTCTCAATCGGGATGACGCCGCAGTCGGCGCGCCCGGCGGCGATCTCCGCAAAAGCGTCGTCGAACCAGCGGCACGCGACCACGTCAACCGCGCCGAAGAACTGAATCGCCGCCTCCTCGCTGTAGGAGCCGCGCTCGCCCTGAATGGCTACTCGCATGAACAGTTATACGCATCCATCAGGCGGTCGGTCACCCAGTCGTGTTCCCATCCCGCGCTGAGCGCGCCCTCGCGGGGGTGATGGGCGGATAGGGAACCGTGATGGTCGGCCTCGCTCGCCGGCGCCACAAACATCGGGCGCAGTGCTTTCGGCCCGCCGGTTTCTCGTTGCGCAAAGTGCTCTGCGTCCATGCTGTTCTCTCTCTCCTTTATAGTAAACGCGCCCGCACCGCGTCGGCCATCTCGCGCGTGCCTAAGACTTTCTCTCCCTTTTGGGCGATGTCGGCGGTGCGGCAACCTGCGTTCAGCGCGGCCTCCACCGCCTGCTCGATGGCCTGCGCTTCCGCCTCTAGTTTTAGCGAATGGCGCAGTAACAGCGCCGCGCTCAAGATCGCGCCGATGGGGTTGGCGATGCCCTTGCCCGCGATGTCCGGCGCGCTCCCGTGTATCGGCTCATATAGCCCCAGCGACGTGGCCCCCAGCGACGCCGACGGCAACAGACCCAAAGACCCGGATAGCACCGAGGCTTCGTCGGTCAAGATGTCGCCAAACGTATTCTCGGTGACGATCACATCGAAGTCGGCAGGCGACTGGATCAGGCGCATCGCGCAGGAGTCTACCAACTGGTGCGTCAGTTTCACGGCGGGATAGTCTCGCCCGACCGCGCTGGCAACCTCCCGCCACAGGCGCGACGATTCCAGCACGTTCGCTTTGTCCACCGAGGTCAGCATACCGCGCCGCGGCTGGGCCAGCCGGAAGGCCAGCGTCACGATGCGCCGGATTTCGATGTCCGTGTATTCCAGCGTGTCCACCACCCGCGTATGGCCGTCGCGCGCCTCGCGGCCTCGCGGCTGGCCGTAATACAGGCCGCCGGTCAGTTCGCGCACCACCAGCAGGTCCACGCCTTGCAGTTTTTCCGGTTTCAGCGGCGACGTATTGAGCAGAGCCGCATAGGGCTTGACCGGGCGCAGATTGGCGTAGAGGCCCAACGCCTTGCGCAAGCGGAGCAGGCCGGACTCCGGGCGCTGGGGACCGCTATCCCAGCGCGGGCCGCCGGCCGCGCCAAACAGCACCGCATCGGCGCGGCGGCAGGCGGCCAGCGTCTCGTCGGACACCGGCGCGCCCTCCGCGTCAATCGCCGCGCCGCCGGCCAACCGCTCGTCGAATTGGAATTGATGCCGGTTCTTTGCCGCGACCGCCTGCAATACGCGCACGGCATCGGCCGTCACATCCGGGCCGATGCCGTCGCCGCCTAGGACAACGATGGTTGCGTTCGTAGGGTTCCTCCATGCGCCTGCTCGTATTGGGCAATGGCGTCGGCCTTTGCCGTCAGGTAGCCCACCTCATCCACGCCCTGCAAGAGCATCTGTTTGACGAAGCCATCCATTGGGAACGTCACCGCGCGGCCATCGGGCAGGGTGATGGTCTGCGCGGCGAGGTCTACCGTAATCTGCGCCGACGGGTCTTCCTCGGCGAGGCTCATCAACTGCTGGTGCGTCGCCTCGTCCACGACGATGGGCAGGAGGCCGTTCTTCAGCGCGTTGTTGCGGAAGATGTCGGCGAACGAAGTCGAGATGACGGCCTTGAAGCCGAAGCCGAGCAAGGCCCACGGCGCGTGCTCGCGCGACGAGCCACAGCCGAAGTTGTCGCCCGCGACGAGGATGCCCGCTTCTTTCGCGCGCGGCTGGTTGAGGATGAAGTTCGGGTCGCGCGCGCGCCAGTCTGTAAAGAGCGCGTCGCCCAACCCGGCCTTGTCCGTGACTTTCAAGTATCGCGCCGGTATGATTTGATCCGTATCAATGTTTTCGCTGGGAAGCGGCAGAAGTCTGGCTGCAAATGTCTTGATGGGTTGCATGAATCCTCATGATCTGCGCTACATTGCCTTCATTGGTGGCGCTGTTTCTTAACAACCTGTTGTAGCTCATTCAACGGCAAAGGCTCTCGGCCTTTGTGATGCAAGATACGATGGCAATTTGCGCAGACGACTGCCACATCTTTGATGGCGATGGCACGTTCTTTCTTGTTATTTGACAAGGGAATTAGGTGATGCACCTCGATATATCCTTCGCCAAGCGCGCCGTAGAACTTTCCGAAATTGAACCCACAAACCTGACAACTTTGCCCATACTTCGCAATAGCTTGTGCGCGTAATTGTCGGTTACGTCTGCGTAGTTCGACTGTAATTTCTTGAACTCCTCCTTCTATGAAGCGATCATCAGACGAGCCCTCGTTGGCTTTTTGAACTTTACCTCTCTGTTTGTCAGCAGGGGGATTTATTGCTCCCGCCAACCGCAATTCAGACAGTTTTCTCTTACCCCACCGCAACCTATAGTACGTCTCAGGACGAGGTCTCCCCACAGGCGAAGCCAAGACTTTCTCACAAGCGAGAGCATACGAGTCCCAAACACGGCGTGTGTTCAGGAGTTTGTCAATACCATCCCAATGAATGGCAACCCAGCCTAATGGTATGTAGTTTTGGGTAGACCGTGCAGGGCCAAAGGCCAATCCAGGTATTTGGGGATCCGCATCAACTAGCAGGAAAACACTTTTGTCGTTTGAGCGCACCCCAGCCAACCATAGATTTCCTACTATTAGGCTTATGCGGTTTTGATGTACACCAAACCACACGTTTTCTGGGTACTGTTGAGCCGGTGCTATGAACGCGCGGCGAAAAAACTCTATGAAGGCTGGGATCAACTCCGGTTCGGCTTTAGTATTTGCCCACTGCCTAACTTCCTGCTCCCACTGTGATTGCGGCATCGGAAGGACTCCTTTTGATCCAGCGTAGTAGCCATATATGTGAACACTATAGGAGGCGGACGATCACCCGGTGTACATTCTCGCATCCGCAATCTGCCCCTCGACCGCGCTGGCCGCCGCGGTCAACGGGCTGGCGAGGAAGGTGCGCCCGCCCCGGCCCTGCCGCCCCTCGAAGTTGCGGTTGCTGGTGCTGACGGCGTACTGGCCCGGCTCCAACTGATCGCCATTCATCGCGATACATAAGGAACAGCCCGACTCGCGCCACTCCGCGCCTGCCGCCTTGAAGACCGTGTCGAGTCCCTCCTGCTCGGCTTGGCGCTTGATCTGCTGGGAGCCGGGCACGACCAGCACGCGCGTGCGCGGGTGGACGCGCCGTCCTTTCAGCACGCCCGCCGCCAGCCGCAGGTCGCTGATGCGCGAGTTGGTGCACGAGCCGATGAACACCACGTCCACCGGCTGGCCTAACAGCGGCTGGTTGGGGCGCAGGCCCATGTAATCCAGCGCCTTGCGCGCCGCGTTCTTCTGCCCCACGTCGCGCAGAGCGTCGGGGTCGGGTGTGCGTCCGCTGATGGGCACGCCCATGCCGGGGTTGGTGCCATAGGTGATCATCGGCTCCAGCGCGCCCGCGTCGAGCGTGACCGTCTGGTCAAACCGCGCGCCCTCGTCGCTCGGCAATTGGCGCCACCCGGCCAGCGCCCGCTCCCAGGCCTCGCCCTGCGGCGCGAAGGGCCGCCCGGCGAGGTACTCGAACGTCGTGTCGTCGGGCGCGATCAGGCCCGCGCGCGCGCCGCCCTCGATGGACATGTTGCAGACGGTCATGCGCGCTTCCATCGAGAGCGCGCGGATGGCATTGCCGGTGTACTCCAGGACGTGGCCGGTGCCGCCCTCGATGCCAATCTGGGCGATGAGCGCGAGGATGATGTCTTTGGCCGTGACGCCCGGCTGGAGCGCGCCGCCCATCCGCACCTGAAACGTCTTGGGCTTGCGCTGGAGCAGGCATTGTGTCGCCAGCACATGCTCGACCTCGCTGGTGCCGATGCCGAAGGCCAGCGCGCCGAACGCGCCGTGTGTCGAGGTGTGGCTGTCGCCGCAGACAATGGTCATGCCCGGCTGGGTCAGCCCCAGTTCGGGGCCGATGATGTGCACGATGCCGCGCCGCTCGCTGTTCAGCCCGTAGAGCGGCACACCGAACTCGGCGCAGTTGGCCTCCAATTGCGCGACCTGCTTGGCGGCCAGCGGGTCGGCGATGGGCAGGTGCAGGTCTTTGGTCGGCGTGCTGTGATCCAGCGTCGCCACCGTCTTATCGGGGCGGCGCACCTGCAGGCCGCGCGCGCGCAGGCCGCTGAACGCCTGCGGCGAGGTGACCTCGTGCACAAGGTGCAGGTCTATATAGAGCACAGCGGGCGCGCCGGCGTCCTGCGCCACGACGTGCGCGTTCCAGATTTTTTCGAAGAGGGTTTGTGGCACTTTTATTGACTCTCAATAGGTTTTGGCCTACACTGTGCGTCATACGATGATAGAAAGCGAGTCGCCGGAATGACGACTTCAACTACGCTCTCCTACGATCAACTACTGGCGGTAGTGCGCGAGGTGCGCGCTGTGCAGATGGAAGTGTGAAATGATTCAAACGGTCACTTTCCACTATTCAGACGAACTACTGCATTCGCTCAAGCTGACTCCCGACGAGTTCACGGATGAAATCCGGATGGCCGCGGCGGTCAAACTCTATGAGATGGGCCGCTTATCATCAGGTCGCGCCGCCGAATTGGCAGGCATCTCGCGTGTTGGCTTTCTCCAGCGCCTCGGCCACTATGGTGTGGTCAGCATTGACCTTAGCGCCGAAGAACTAGCGCAGGATCGAGCGAATGCCTGATTCGGGACGCGCGATCTCGAATACCTCCCCATTATTCTACCTGCATCGTATCAACGCGCTTCACCTGCTGCCGGCCCTCTATGAACAGATCATCATCCCAACCGCAGTCGTTGCCGAACTACAAGCCGGAGCCGCCCAAGGTGAGGATGTTCCGGACCTATCCGCCTATGACTGGATCAACCAACGCCATGCCGCGATTCCCGACGATTTGAAACTCATCGCCGATCTTGGCCGTGGCGAGGCTGAGGTTATTGCGCTTGCCTTCCAGTTCCCCGATACGCCGGTTATTCTTGACGACCGATTTGCACGCCGCATCGCCGCTCGCTATGCTCTCAAATTGACTGGAACGATTGGCGTCTTGCTGAAAGCCAAATCCGCTGGACTTATCCCTCTCGTCTCTCCTTTACTCGATGAGATGCAGCGCGCCGGATTTCATCTGAGCGAGGTTGTCAAGCACAGCGCCCTGCAATTGAGCGGAGAGAAGTCAATTATCCGCTAGCCGCCATCAACTTATTCAGCGCATTGACATACGCCTTCGCGCTCGCCACAATGATGTCGGTGTCTGCGCCGTGGCCGGTCGCCTCGCACCCGCCGTTCTGCACGCGCACGGTCACGCGCCCCAGCGCGTCGCGGCCGGGCGTCACCGCGTGGATGGAGAAATCGGTCAACTGGTTGGCCTTGCCGACGATCTGACCGATGGCTTGATAGGCCGCGTCCACCGGCCCATCGCCCGCCGACTCGGCGTGCTGTGTCTGCCCATCCGGGCCGCGCAGGGTCACGCTTGCCTTCGGCGTGGCCGGGAAGCCGCACGTCACCTGCATCGCCTCCAGGCGATAGAACTCCTGCGACTTGGTGATCTCCTCGCCGACCAGCGCCTCGAGGTCCGAGTCGCCAATTGTCTTCTTGCGGTCGGCTAACTCCTTGAAGCGCACAAACGCTTGATCGAGCGCCTCTTTGGGCAGATCATAGCCCAGCGCGTTGAGGCGCGCGCGGAAGGCGTGCCGCCCGGAGTGTTTGCCCAGCACCAATTGGTTCTCTGGCAGGCCGATCGTCTCCGGCTTCATGATCTCGTAGGTCAGCGGGTTCTTCAGCACGCCATCCTGATGGATGCCCGCCTCGTGCGCGAAGGCGTTCGCGCCGACAATGGCCTTGTTCGGCTGAACGCGCACGCCGGTAATCGTGCCGAGCAGGCGCGAGGCGGCGTAGATTTGTGTCGTGTCTATGCCGGTCTCGAAGGCGTAGATGTTGCGGCGCGTGTGCGCGGCCATCACCACCTCTTCGAGGCTGGCGTTGCCCGCGCGCTCGCCGATGCCGTTGATAGTCGCCTCGATTTGCCGCGCGCCTGCCGCCACGCCGGCCAGCGAGTTGGCGACGGCCAGTCCCAGATCGTTGTGGCAGTGCACCGAGATGGCCGCCTGCGCGATGTTCGGCACGCGCGAGTGGATGGCGCGGATCAGCGCGGTGAACTCCTCCGGCGTGGTATAGCCGACGGTATCGGGCACGTTGACCGTCGTCGCTCCGGCGGCGATGGCGACCTCGAGGACGCGGAACAGGAACTCCGGGTCGGAGCGCGTCGCATCTTCGGCGGAGAACTCCACGTCGGCGCAGAACTGCCTGGCGTAGGCCACCGCCTCGCCCGCCGCTTCCAGCACCTCGTTGGGCGTCAGGCGCAGTTTGTGCTTCATGTGGATTTCTGACGTGGCGATGAAGGTGTGGATGCGCGGGCGGGCGGCCTCGCGCACGCCCGCCCAGGCCGCGTCAATATCCGCCCTGTTGGCGCGCGCCAGCGCGGCGACCACCGGCCCGCGCACCTCGCGCGCGATCTGCCGCACGCCTTCAAGGTCGCCGGGCGAGGAGATGGGAAAGCCTGCCTCGATAATATCCACCTTCAGCGCGGCCAACTGCTTCGCCATCTCCAGTTTCTCTTTGGCGTTCATCGAGAAGCCGGGCGATTGCTCGCCGTCGCGCAAGGTCGTGTCGAAGATTAAGACGCGATCCATGGGAAACTCCATTTTAGATTTTGGGATTTTAGATTGGGATGACCGGATTCATCTCAAATCTACTATCCGAAATCAATCCGCCGGCACTTCCTTCGGGTTCAGCCACTTCATCATCGCGCGCAGGTCTTTGCCGACCCGCTCCATCTGCGAGGAGCGCGCGGCCTGACGCTGGGCGTTGAACCATGGCCGCCCCTGCGCGTTTTCGTCGAGCCACTTCTCGGCATAGGCGCCGTTCTGGATTTCGGCCAGAATGCGCTTCATCTCCTTCTTCGTTTCCTCGCTGACGATGCGCCTGCCGCTGGCGTAATCGCCGTGCTCGGCGGTGTCGCTGACGGAATAGCGCATGTACGAAAGGCCGCCCTGATAGATCAGGTCCACAATCAGCTTCATCTCGTGCAGGCACTCGAAGTAGGCGATCTCGGGCTGGTAGCCCGCCGCGACCAGCGTGTCGAAGCCGGCCTTGATCAGCTCGCTGACCCCGCCGCACAGCACGGCCTGCTCGCCAAACAGGTCGGTCTCGGTCTCCTCGGTGAAGGTCGTCTCGATCACACCCGCGCGCGTGGAGCCGACGCCTTTGGCGTAGGCCAGCGCGTTCTCCGTCGCGCGGCCGCTGGGGTTCTGGTGCACGGCTAACAGCGCCGGCACGCCCTGCCCCTGCGTGAAGATTTCCCTCATGCGGTGGCCGGGCGCTTTGGGCGCGATCATGCTCACGTCCACCTCCGGCGGCGGGATGACCTGCCCGAAGCGGATGTTGAAGCCGTGCGCGAACATCAGCGTCTTGCCCGCGCCCAACTGCGGCGCGACCGACTCGCGGTAAATCGGCGCGCAGACCTGATCGGGCACCAGCATCATCACCGTGTCGGCTTCCCGCGTCGCCTCCGCCACCGTCAGCACTCGCAAGCCCTCGGCCTCGGCCTTGGCGCGCGAGCGGCTGGCGGCGTGCAGGCCCACACGCACGTCCGCGCCGCTGTCGCGCAGGTTCAGCGCGTGCGCGTGCCCCTGCGAGCCGTAGCCGATGATGGCGATCTTCTTCCCCTGCAACAGGCCGAGGTCTGCGTCGTCGTCGTAGTAAATCTTTGCCATAAGTCTCCCGTGTCCAA